>DAOVKX010000022.1 GCA_030631505.1 Candidatus Nanohaloarchaea archaeon | reverse complement strand
ATTGCCAGTTTGGCATCTTCTTTTTTTACCCTGTTCGAGAGGCGGGACCTTGCACTTGCCTCTGAAAGCCGAACCAATGCCTCAAGCTGCCTTGGAGATATAGGAACTGAGGGGACTTTTCCCTCTGCTGCCTGATACTGGCTCCTTAAGTTAACGTAAAAATTCTCTATTTCTCTTACCGCTTCTGCTGTTAGCTTTGGTTTGTAGTGCATTCTGGCATACGCAATATACTTTCTTAACATTTCAGAATCAATCACAGGTTTTTTTACTTTGGGGTCTCTGTGCAGTTTTAAAACATGTTTTGCCAGATGAGTGTCCCTGTCTCTCTGGGGGATATCTCTTATCGGGAAAATCAGGTCAAACCTGTTTATCAGCGTGCTTGGCAGGTCTATCTGGTCGGGTATTGAAATGTTTTGGTCGAAACGGCCGAATTTGGGATTTGCGGCGGCAAGAACAATTGTTTTGCACTGCAAAGTTGCCTGAATGGTTGCTTTTGAAACTGTTATTGTCTGCTGTTCCAGCCCTTCATGGATAGCGCTCCTGTCTTCAGGGTTCATCTTATCAAGCTCATCTATGCAGAGAAGCCCTTTATTTGCCAGAACAAGAGCTCCTGCTTCCAGAGCCCACCCCCCTGTGAATTCATCTTTTACAGCGGCGGCTGTAATTCCTGCCCCCGATGTTGATTTTCCAACGACATACCGCCCTTTGGGAGCCAGGTCTGAAACATATTTCAGCAGCGCAGATTTTCCGGCGCCAGGGTCACCTACAAGAAGTATGTGCGTATCGCCTCTTGAAACAAGGCCATCAGTTCTTTCCTTTCTTACTCCGCTGAACATCATAAGAGCTATTGCCTCTTTGATATCTTCATACCCATAAATAGAAGGCGCAATAGACTGCACCAGCAATTGATGAACGTTCTGGTTTTTTGATAACATCTTAATTTGCCTTTCATCCTCTTTTGTAAGCTCTATATCCTCAAATTCAATTTCTATAGCTTCAAGGTAGTTGGCTTCCAGGTAAATATCCCTTCGTTTTGTTTCTTTTCCTGAGTCCATCTTAAGAGGGATGTCGTTTATTACACCATTTATTATCACTTTGTTCCCGGGGACAACTTTATTCTGAAACTTAGGGTCAACCAGGTCATCCCTCAGGTATACTGCTATTTTTCTTGGCTGCTGACCGCCTTCCAGGGTTTCCGGGCTTTCTTCAACTATTATTCTCTGGACATCTGTTAATGCCCGGTTAATCAATTCAAAACTTCGCTTGCTGCCGCATTCGCACATATAAGGAGTCGATAAAGTCTGCTTTGACTGGAATAACGTGATCCGCTCCCCGCATGCCTGACACTCAAATGTTGCGGCAGTTATTTCCGGCCTTACCTCGCTTGCCTGTTTTATTATTCCCTCGATTGATATAAATTTTCCTATATGGTTGCTTCTTACATCCTTTATTTTAACCAGAGAAGACTGCGGCAAACCCCGGACTCTGAAATTTATTTTTTCTTCCAGCTCAACACCAGTGTCTATACTGGAAATAACTCCTGCTATTTTATCAAAACAAGTAGCAGGATTCTCAAGAAAAAAATCTGCCAGTTCCGGGTCAAACTCCTCCAGTTTCTCAAAATCCACAATCAACGGTTTTTGTTTCTGAGCTGCTTTAAGCAGCTGCCTGTTGTGATCATCGCTGAGAAAAACTTCAAACTTTTTTAACAAATCTTTTTGTTCCATTAAAGAGCACCGATGTCACCTAAATTCTTCTTTAATTGCTCTACGCTTTTTTCCAGTGCGTCTTCACTTTTCCCCCCGGTACATATCACTTTTCCAGACCTGAACAACAAAAACACGACTTTTGGCTCTTCAAGCCGGTAGACCAGACCAGGGAACTGTTCCGGCTCGTATTCTGTGCCTTCAAGTTCAAAAGCAATCTGGTTAAGGTTTAATTCGGCATTTACAGTTGTTGAAGCAACTATGTTTTGTATTTTTAAATCCTGTATTCCCTTAATATTAATTCCCAGACCCTGTATTCTCATTATTATCTTGTTTATAGCAATCTCTGCCTCTTCTGGAGATTTCGTGCCCGTACAAACGATTTTTCCTGAATTAAAAATCAACGCAGCTGCCTTGGGTTCTTCAATCCGGAAAACCAGGCCAGGGAACTGTTCCGGCTCGTATTCTGTGCCTTCAAGTTCCAATGAGAGTTTTGACAAAGGTATCTTTACATTTGTTGAACAAGAAGCAACGACATTGTGAATTGATATCTGTTTACTCATACCTTATCACCCAATAAAATGTTATTTAATATACATATACTTATAAGCTGAAAACTTTTTATAAACTTCTGAACTTCCTCGAAGTTCAATCACGTGTCTGCTGACTTTCAGCCAGCATAACTCTTGCAGTTGGTTAATCTGAACTTCCTCGAAGTAAATTAAAAATCCATAGGATTTTTAAGATCTAAAAAATCGAGATTTTTTGATTTCAAAAATTGGAAATTTTTTAAAACCTGAAAATCAAAGAGTTTTGAGTCATAAAAATCACTTTGTAATTTTTTAGAAGTGTGATATTGAATGCATAATGTTCAACATAACTCTTGTAAGGGGTTTAAATCTATGTGTTTTCTGTAAGCTAACTTACAATCCCCTAACTAAATCTTCTGCGGTTTTTTGGGCGTTGTTTATTATCGTTTCTTTATCCAGTGTTAAAAATCTTTTGTTTTTCATGATTATTCTCCCGTTAACCAGCACAGTGTCGACATTGCCCCCATTTGCAGAATAAACTATGTTTGAGACTATGTTGTGGTTGGGTACGAGCTGCAGTTCGTTTTTGTCAAGCAGGATTAAATCTGCTCTTTTTCCAGGTTCAACTGAGCCAATTTCATCAACGCAACCGAGCGCTTTTGCGCCGTCAATCGTTGCCAAGTCAAGTACCTTTTGCGCTGGCAGAACTGTTGGGTCTGAATTGTGCAGTTTGTGCAGAAGCGCTGTTGTTTTCATTTCTTCAAAAAGGTCAAGGTTGTTGTTGCTTGCTGCAGAGTCAGTGCCAAGCGAAACTATGATATTTTCATCAATCATGCGTTTGAGAGGCGCAACGCCTGAAACAAGCTTCATACTTGAGACGGGGCAATGTGAAACTTTGACATTGTTATTTGCCATTAGTCTGATGTCTTTTTCAGTCAGCCATACGCAATGCGCTGCCAAAATTTCCTGTTTTAAAAAATTCATGTCATTGAGGTGTTCAACCGGTGTTTTTCCAAATTCTCTTTTGCAGTCGGCAACTTCTTTTTGTGTTTCTGAAAGATGTATGTGAATCGGAATATCGTATTGTTCTGACAGATCTTTTGCTTTCAGAAGCGTTTCCTTTGAGCAGGTATAAACTGCGTGAGTTCCAATCTGAACCCTGAACAGTTCTGAGCCCTGTTTTGAGAGCTTTCGAAATATATCAAATGCCTGTTGAGAATCTTTAAACTCCATTGTCGGGAGGTCCAAAATAGTCTGTGAGAAAAAACACCGGATTCCTGTTGTTTCAACTGCTTTTTTTATCTCTTCTCCGAAAAAATACATATCATTAAAGCAGGTTGTTCCGGAGCGCATCATCTCAAGACAACCAAGAAGATTGCCTGCATAACAATCATCTGAAGTAAGTTTTGCCTCCAATGGCCAGATTTTTTTCTGAAGCCATTTCTGCAACGCCAAATCATCTGCATAGCCCCTGAAAAGAGTCATTGCAAGGTGCGTGTGCGTGTTTATCAATCCGGGAAGCAGAATTTTTTCACTGCAGTCAATGATTTCTCCGGTTTTATCCAGATTTTCTCCAATCTCAGAAATTTTTCCATTTTCTATCAGGACATCTTTATTTCTTAAAATTTCCCTGTTTTCGTTTTGTGTGACAACAAAGGCGCAGTTTTTTAGTAAAATTTGCATAAGTTAGATTTGTCTCAAAAATTTAAATCTTTTTCACTAACCTATTTCTATGAAGGTGCATATTGTAACTTATGGATGCTCTGCAAACAAATCCAATTCTGAGATAATGGCAGCGCTTTTAAAAAACGCAGGGCATGAAATTACAACCGAAGCTATGGCTGAATTAGTGATAGTCAACAGCTGCACTGTGAAAAAACCAACAGAGCATAAAGTCATAACAAAACTAAGGGACCTCCAGACACTTAAGAAAAAAATTCTGGTTTCCGGCTGCATGCCTGAGGTTCAGGAAGAAATGCTTGAGGAAATGTTTCCCGAGGCAAGCATGATGGGTATAAATGCAGTTACTGAGGTCGCTGATGTTGTAAATAAAATTGAGCAGGGATATAAGTTAAAAAGAATGCCTCCTATGCCCAAATCACTTGCGTCCAAGCCCAAGCTGAGGATTAATCCTGCAGTAAACATTATACAGGTTTCGCAGGGGTGCAACTGGAACTGCCATTACTGCGTTGTGAGGTCTGCCAAAGGAAGTCTGTTCTCATACCCTATAGAAGATATAATAAAAGATATTAAACAAGGCATAAATGACGGGTGCAAAGAAATCCGGCTTACTTCGCAGGACATGGCAAATTACGGAATTGACTGGGATGTAAAACTGCCTGTGCTTTTAAGGAAAATCTGCACCATAACAGGTGATGATTTTAAAATAAGAATCGGGATGATGAATCCTGCAAGCGTTCTGCCGATACTTGATGATCTGGTTAATTCTTACCACAGCCAGAAGATATACAAATTTCTGCATCTTCCGGTCCAGAGCGGCTCAGATGAAGTCCTAAGGAAAATGAACCGGAGATACACAATTGAAGAATTCAAAATTATATATGATAAATTCAAAGAGAGCTTCCCTGAGATAACATTTGCTACTGACATAATAGTTGGCTATCCCGGCGAAACTGATGAGGATTTTGATAAAACAATGGAACTTGTAAAAGGCATACAGCCGGACATTGTTAATATCTCAAGGTTCTGTCCAAGACCTTTAACCATGGCGGCGAGACTGGAGCAGATTCCGGGACACATAGTGAAAGAAAGAAGCAAGAAATTAAGCATGCTGGCTGAAACAATAAACCTGCAGCAGAACAAGAAATGGGTCGGCTGGATTGGGGAAGCGCTGGTGTCAGAAGAAGACAGCACAAGCGGCTGCATGGCAAGGAACTTCGCATACAAGCCAATTCTACTGCAGGACGCAAAACTTGGAGAAAAAGTAAAAGTCGAAGTAACAAAGGCAAGGTACGGATATTTAGTGGGGCATGTTGTCTGATTTTGCTATGGGACTTTGCGTATAAGTTTAAATATTTACTGACTATTATTAGTAGTTATGACGGAAAAAGAAGGTAAAGGTTATACTGCTTTTTGCAGTTTAGATGAAGCTCTTGATAAAATGGAGCCAGTTCGGGTGATAAGTTACAATATTGCCCCTATCATTTCTCGAATCGATCCTTGGGTTTCAAACAAATTAGAAAAAATGGAAATATATCAACTTGACAATGGCGTCTGTATTGCCCGGGAAAAATGTATAGAATCGGGCAGTGAAGAACTTAAGGTGGGGCCTCATGAATATTTACCTGGATTTGAAGGAGAAAGCTGGCATTTTTCTCAAGAATCTACTTTTTATTTTATTCTTGAAAATGGAGTTCCAATAACAACAGATGAAAAAGTGAAAAAGTTAATTAAACAGGCAACGGGTGTTAAACTTCCTGAACTTAATGTGTTTAAAGAAGATGAATATTCTCCTAGTTTTTCTGGTCATGAATTTATTATGGACGTTAAAGTGTTGGAAAACCGACTAAACAACGAAACTTATTCTTTTGAAAATGGCTGTCAGCCAACGGAAGAAGATATGGCATATGGACTGGATGAAATAAAAACGGAAATGATGGAGAAAGACCCATTAATAGAATATAAGATATCTGAAAATGATGTTCTCGAGTTTTGCCAGCAACATGATATAAAATTACCTACAGATGAAGACAAACAAGATGTTTACAAAAGATATTGTAGAACTCGTAAATTTCTTAGAAATTGTGAGTAGTTAATTCCTCCCTAACAATCCCGGCAATTTTTTTTCCTTCGGCTTTGCCTTTTAACTCTTTCATGGCAAGCCCTACTATAACGCCCATCTTGTCTGTCTTTTCTATTTTTATAATGTTCCTGATTATTTTCCTGATTTCTTCGTCAGAAACAGATTCCGGATTTTGCTCTTTTATTATTTGTTCCAATAGTTTTCCTTTGACAAGTTCTTTTATTATTGAGGGGAAAGAGTCTTTGGTTATTTTACTCATGTAAAATAGTTTTAACACCCCTTCAATGTCTTTTTTATTTAATTTTGAAATATCTATATTTTTCCGTTTCTTTAAATCGGGAATTATGTTGACAAATAAATTGGCTAAATCTTTCGGGCTTATTTTGAATTTTTTGCTGAACTCCTCGAACCATTCAAGATAATCTGATTTGACAATTTGTTTTGCAAGCTCTTCGTTTAATCCGGATTTTTTGAATTTGCTTATTTTTTCATCAAGCAGTTCCGGGAGTTCTATTTCCGATAATCTTTCTTTTGTTATGGCAATCGGAGGAATATCAGTTTCCGGGTACATCCTATCTGCCCCGGGCAATGGCCTTAAATGAGTTGTTGTGCCATCAGGATTCGCCTTCCTGACTGTTTTTATTTCTGGCTTCTCTTTTATCTGCCTCCTGATTTCGTTTTCTATTATTTTTGGGATTAAATTCAGTTTCTGAACGCCTTTTATCTCTGTTCTTGCTCCCTGCTTTACGGAAACATTTACATCCTGCCTTATAGTTCCCAAACCTGATTTGACCTTTCCTGTTGACTTCAGGAGCATGCCTAACTTCTCTGCAACTTCCTTTGCGTGCTCCGAGTTTTTTATATCGGGAGCAGTTCCTATCTCCACAAGAGGAATTCCCAGCCGGTCCAGGCCATAAACCACAGAATCTTTTTTTCTCTCAAGAATCTGCGCTGACTCCTCTTCCACGCAGACATTTGTTATGCCGATTTTTCCATGGCTTGTTTCAAGACAGCCATTCAAGCCGACAATTGCTGTTCTCTGAAAGCCCGATGTGTTGGACCCGTCAACAACGGTTTTTCTCATCACATGAATCTCATCAGGTATCTCGCAGTCAAGCATCAGTGCAACCTGCAGAATTGCATCAAGCGCTTCCCGGTTGATTGAGTGCGGCGGTTCAGAGTCCAGTTCCACTAAACACGATTCTTTATCATAGATTTTGTAGATGAATGTTTTTTTCTGCCCTGTTTCATACAGGGCTGCCTTATCAACTGCTCCGAGTTCTCCTGCAACAGCCCTTAGTTTTCTTCTGACTTCAGAAACGGGCTTTTCTTTTGAAAGCCGCGCTTTGCAATTGCAGAAAAGCTTGTGCGTTGTATTCAACTGCTTATGGATTTCAATCCCGCATTTGAAACCAATTTTTTCATAGTCCATAAAATAATCTTGTTAACTTGTTTTTATATAGAATCATGTAGAATCAGAAAGGCCTTCCTCTTTTTCAAACCCGAAAAGAAGTAATTTTATTATGAAGAATCCTAAAATTGCACCAATGGGTATGAAAAGCATGTAAGGGTATTGTGTCTTAAAAATAAACTTCAGTGTGAACGGCCAGTTATAGAAGCTGTGGTGTATATCAAACAAAAAAACTGTGAGAGCTGATAAAAGTGCTGAAATAAATAAAAAAATTGCATCTGCAGTTAATTCTTCTCTTTCAACTTTTGATTTCCGTATCTTTTTCAGGTGGCGCCTCATAATGCTAATTTAATCAGATATATATATCATTTAGGGTCAGCTTGTCTAATTTATATTGTAAAATATCCAAATCAATTTAATGATTAAAATCTGATATATAGTATGCGCTCAAAGTACATTTTTGTGACCGGCGGTGTATTATCAGGACTCGGCAAAGGAATTGTTACTGTTTCTATAGGCAAGCTTCTCCAGTCAAAGGGTTTTACTGTCGGCCCGCTGAAAATAGACCCTTACCTGAATATAGATGCGGGGACTATGAACCCATATGAGCATGGAGAAGTTTTTGTTCTTGATGATGGCTCTGAGGTTGACATGGACCTTGGCAATTACGAAAGATTTCTGGACAAGATACTGACATCAAAAAATAACCTGACAACAGGAAAGATATACAAGAAAGTCATTGACAAAGAAAGAAAGGGAGAATATCTCGGAAAAACTGTGCAGATTATCCCTCATATTGTAGATGGGATACAGGAATGGGTTAAAGATGTTGGTGAACACAAAACAGATTTTGTCATAATTGAGGTAGGCGGGACCGTAGGAGATATAGAAAATGTGCCGTTTCTTGAAGCTGCAAGACAGCTGGCACTTAAAGAGGATGTTTACTTTGCTCATGTTTCTCTTGTCCCTATGTTAAAAGCAGTTGGTGAGTTCAAGACCAAGCCAACGCAGCACTCAGTCCAGAAACTGAGGGAAATCGGGATACAGCCGAATATGATTATCTGCAGAACTGAAAAACCATTAGATGGAAAAACAAAAGAGAAAGTATCCCTGTTCTGCGGCGTTAAGCCGGAAAATGTAATCTCGGACCATGACACGATCACATATGAAGTCCCCCTTTTATTAAAAGAACAGGAAGTCGACAAAAAAATACTGGAGCGTTTCGGGTTAGGCAATGGCGCTTTTGACTTAAAGGAATGGACAAATTTTGTGCAGAAACTGAAGAATCCCGGAAAAGAAATAACAATAGCTCTGACAGGAAAGTATACCGGACTGCAGGATTCGTATATATCAATCAGGGAGGCGCTGACTCATGCTGCGACTTCTTTGAACTGCAGAATAAATTACAGATGGATTGAGACAACTGAAATTGAAGAAGGAAAAGTGGATGTAAAAACAGCGCTGGAAGGCGTCAATGGCGTTCTTGTTCCGGGCGGCTTTGGCTCAAGAGGCGCTGAAGGGAAAATGAAATGCATACAGTTTGCAAGGGAGAACAATATACCGTTTCTGGGACTCTGCCTCGGTTTCCAACTCGCAACAACAGAATTTGCGAGGAATGTCTGTGGGCTAAAAAATGCAAACTCAACTGAAATTGAGCCAAAAACACCACATGCTGTAATAGATTTACTGCCAGAGCAGAGAAAAGTTTACGCCAAAGGCGGAACAATGCGGCTTGGAGGGCAGGAGGTTATGATAAGGCCGGAGAGTTTTGCCCATAAACTGTACGGAAAAACCAATGTCAGGGAACGGTTCAGGCACAGGTATGAGTGCAATCCCAAATACATAAGCATACTGGAAAAAAACGGGCTGGTTTTTTCAGGCAAGGCGCCGGAACAGCCAATAATGCAGATTCTGGAACTCCAAAGGCATCCCTTTTTTGTTGCAACCCAGTTTCATCCTGAGTTCACTTCAAAGCCATTAAAACCAAATCCTCTGTTTAGCGGGTTTGTCAAAGCTGCATTAATCAGATTTTCCTGATGCCTATTACCTGTTTATTCTCATGCCCATACCCGCCATTAGTGATAAGCAGATTATATCTTCCCGGGTTGATTTTAAAGTTTCCGGAAATTGCCTTATCTGTGTATTCAAGTTCAATCTTTGTAATGTATTTTCCATGGGTTTTTTCTGTTATGTATATTAAATCATCGCTTGTTCTCGTCCCGACTGAAAAAATTTCCGATGTTGTGTTGATTTCAAAGTAAATTTTCCCGCCACTTAGCGCAATCTCCCCTTTTCCAAACTCCAATGGAAAACGCCTTGTTGAATTTTTTCCTTCAGATGCAACTTCTTCAATTGTTTTGTCAAGATCTTTCAGAAGAGTTTCTGCATGGTTTATCGCAAGAGCATCACGGGTTTTTTCTACTGGTTGGCTGTAATATGATGAAACCGTTATCGCCAGAAAAACCAACAATGCAGTTATTACTATACTTGCATAAAAATCAGACATACTTTTTAGTTTCCCCATAAAATATATTTAAAAACCATAGGTTTTTAAGATATCTTAAAAATACAAAGTATTTTTAAATATATTTAAGCAAGGCCTGATAAAAAACTATGTAGACTATTATTGCAACAGGTGAGGTATTATGAAAACCAAATTGATTAAAAAGAATAAGAAAATGTTTAAAGTAAAACCAAATCTTGAGAATTATGAAAAAACGCGCAAGAACTTCAAATGGAAGAAGTTTTATAATGAACTTGATTTTTTTGAAAACGGGAAGATGAATGCTGCTTATAATGCTGTTGACAGGCATGCGAAATCGTGGAGGAAAAACAAAACCGCGCTTTACTGGGAGGGCGCAGACGGAACAGGTAAAAAATATACTTTTCTGGAACTGTCTGAACTTTCAAACAAGTTTGCAAATGTTCTGAAAAATATGGGCATTAAAAAAGGCGACAGAGTGTTCATGTTTTTAACAAGAGTTCCTGAACTCTATATATCGTTTCTTGGAACCCTGAAGACAGGCGCAATAGCGGGGACGATGTTTGCTGCTTTCGGGCCGGATGCGCTTAAAGACCGTCTGCAGAACAGCGGTGCGAAAGTGCTGATTACAAATTCCGAGCTTAAGGAAAGAGTTTATAAGATTAAGAAAGAGCTTCCTGAACTTGAGCATATAATCGTGGTTGACGAGGAAAAGGTGAAGAGAAAAGGAGAGATAAGTTATAAGCAGGAAATGGAAAAAGCTTCAGGAGATTTTAAAATACAAAAAATGAGCCCTGAGGATTATGCGTTTATGCTTTACACTTCCGGAACAACAGGGAAGCCGAAAGGCGTTATTCACGCCCATATTGCGATTCTGCAGGAACACTTAACTGCAAAATGGGTCCTGGATCTCAAAGACGAGGATGTTTACTGGTGCACTGCAGACCCGGGGTGGGTGACGGGTATAGCTTATTCAATCCTTGGCTCGTGGTCAACAGGCGTTTCATCTGTTGTGCATGAAGGCAGGTTCAGCCCGGATACATGGTATTCCATAATAGAAAAGTACAAGGTCAATGTGTGGTACACTGCTCCGACTGCCATAAGAATGCTTATGCGTGCAGGAGATTCTGTCTGCAAAAAATATGATTTGAGTAGTTTAAGGTATATCTGCTCTGTCGGCGAGCCGCTTAACCCAGAGCCGATTTACTGGGGTATGAAAGCATTCGGACTGCCGTTTCACGATAACTGGTGGCAGACTGAAGGTGGCGGCATACTCATAGCAAATTACCCCTGCATGGACATAAAGCCCGGCTCCATGGGAAAACCATTCCCTGGCGTTAATGCAGCAATAGTTGACGACAACGGCAGAAAGCTTCCTCCGGGCCAGGAAGGAAACCTCGTACTGAAGCCCAATTGGATTTCAATAATGAGAAAAATATGGAGGAACCCGAAAAAATATGATTCATATTTTGGGAACGGTTGGTATATATCGGGAGACAGGGCGTTCATGGACAAGGACGGCTACTTCTGGTTTATCGGCAGGGCTGACGATGTAATCAAAACTGCAGGCGAGAGAGTTGGTCCATTTGAAGTTGAAAGCGCGCTGGTATCGCACCCTGCAATAGTGGAAGCTGGAGTTATAGGAAAGCCAGACCCAATAAGAGGGGAAATAATAAAGGCATTTATAACTCTTGGAAAGGGCCACAAGCCATCAAAGAAACTTGAAGACGACATAAAGAAATTCGTAAAAACCCATCTGGCAGGCCATGCATATCCAAAAGAAATTGAATTCATGGACAAACTGCCCAAAACAAGAAGTGGCAAAATCATGAGGAGATTGTTAAAGGCAAAAGAACTTGGTTTGCCTATAGGGGATACTTCTACGCTTGAGGAGTATTAAGTAATTTGTTTTTATTAACAGTTGGATCCTTCTGTACTACATGCAGCACCGCAAGGGAAAGAGCCGAGACCAAAGAATTTTCCAGCACCCGTTGCAACGCAGTAATTATTGCCTAAACCATACTCACCCTCACAAGCAGTTCCATCTTTCCTACCAATATGAATTACCTCTATGTATTTCTCCGTAGCTGTCCCACTTATACGAACTTCAACTTCGCCACAGCATGGACTCAAACTATGAAAATTTGGTGTTGCTATTTCGCCAATCAAAGGAATTGGAAGTCCGGGCCGTCCGACAACAATGCTTTTTATATCTGCCTTGACTAAGTTCTCTGAGAGTTTAAGGTTCTCTGTTGTCGCTAGTTGCTTTTCAAAAATTGCTGAAATGGATTTTCCAAACAACTCTGAACCCTTCACCAAGTGAACGGTTTCTCCTTTGTGATAAGGCTTTGCAAGAAAACCAAACGCAGCTGCTTCCACTCTTGTTACAACTAAATATCTTACTTCTTTTGTGTCTAAGGTTTCTACGAATAACTCACCCACTTTCTCTGCTCCTTCTTCCATGGTCTTAAATGTTATCTTTTCAGGAACCGGCTTCCCCCCAATAGAAACTATTTTTGTGATTATTTTTGCTTCATCATCAACTATTAAAATCGTTTGTTTGTCAATTTGTATATTGTCTATGTTTTTCATTATTTGTTTGTAAATATCATCAGCTTCGCTCTGCGATAGTTTCTCCAAGTCCTTAACCATCAGTTTTTTAAGAGGTGGTGTTTTAACCCCTCCTTTTGTAAAACCCTCTGCTATTTCATCACCAACAGAAACAATTATCTTGCGATTTTTTAATGCCTCTTTTTCAGCCAAAGTTAGAGCGTCATCTGTTGCTTCATTTCTTGCAATTTTTCCTATAGCACTTACAACATTTTTGAACTTGGTTCCTTCATGCTTAATCCAAGTATTTTTTATCATACTGTCCCATACTGCTTTAGTCCCCCACTTTCCACCAGTAAAGAACTTCATATATTTATAACCTACCTTTAGAGGCCAGCGTACAGGGATTGTTAAAAATTGTACAGCTTTGGTTTTGTATACTGCAGTCCCGATTTTAACTCCACCTTTTGTTGCGGTTTTTGTTAAGGAAGTGAATCCCTTGCCAGCCCCAAACAAAAGCTTTTTCATTACGTTTTCACCCCCTTCTTTGGCAAGTTGTGTTTCCGGCAAAAGAGTTACCCCTTTCATTGCTACGCTCTTGCCCCCTACTTTCAAAACAGTCTTACCCCCCTGAACTGCCCATTTCCCTCCTTTAATTAAGGTAGGTCCAATAGTGAGAATTGCATTCAAGGCCGCTATGTTGCTGTATGCCTCGGTTTCGCTCTGGGGGAATTCATCATAATAAACTGCATAAATAGGGGCACCGTTGAACCCTGCGTTAATAAGGCACTCCCCCCAACCAGTTTCCAAAAAGCCAGCCAAGCTTTTGGTTTCTACTTTTTGAGGGAGTTTGTAATTATAAACTCTGCACTGAGGCGTTATTCTCTTACAGCTTGGTGAAAGACGCAGGCTGAATAGGTCCACGTCCACATAAGTAGAATCTAATGGGCAGCAACTGGACCTAACAAAAAGAGTGCCAGAATCGTGTTTTTTGTACCCTAACGGACAGCAACTACAACTACAAGGATGAAGGTTGTTACATTCACAATTGGGTGGATCAACACAAGAGGGAGGACAAGTACTTGAAACACCACAACAACAAGGTGTAGGATAGGGTATACCCTCAGGGTTTATTGATGAGGTTTCTACAGGAGAAAAAGTTATTTCATTGTCTTTATAACATGTGACTATTGCTTTGAAAGGAACTCCATCTTCCTGGAATTCCTTATTAACATTTCCTTCTGTTTCACCGCTTTCCATCAATGCGACCTCATTTATAGCAAAAGCAAGGGCTTTTGTGGACTGAATGGCTATTTTATCATCCAGACTTAAGTGAGGTTCAAACCCTGGAAATCCTATACTTTCCAGAATATCCTGCAACCATTCACTCTCAGCAACAACTATTGTGCCCAAACCAACAATGACTATCAATGCAAGAAGGATTTTTATTACTGTTCCTGTTGCAATCCCTTTAGGTCTGTGTTTTT
>DAOVKX010000069.1 GCA_030631505.1 Candidatus Nanohaloarchaea archaeon | reverse complement strand
TGAGGAATACTGCGTGTCCGGCTCAAGGAAAGGGTTTGTGTTTATCAGGACAAGGCCCTTGCCTTCAGTTACTGTCACTTCAACAGCCCCTAGAATACCAAGATTATCCTTCTCGCTGACAGCAACAACGCCTGCCTTTGCTGTTAAGGTATCAGATGTTTCCAGAGGCAGATAATGCTCCTCAACAGGCGGACTGAAGAACACCACATAACCAAGAAGAAAGCCCGCCATCAGCATAAGCAGTGCAGTAACAATCACTTTTTTCTTCACGTTGCTTTGATAAGCCCGTTGCTTGTAAGAATACATAATATGTTTTTAGAAGAAGATGTTTAAATTTATACACAAAATCGGGCATTACATTAAACATTCTTTGGCGCTATTCAGGAACTGTTCTGCATTTCTAATCCATTTTTCTGCTTCTTTCTTGCTTACTTCTATCCCTCTGTAATCTGCCTTTGACTTCATCTGAACAGCAGAGATAATAATGTTCCTCAACTCTGAGAATTTTGCCGGGATTTTATTGAGCCGTACAAGCTCAAGAAATAAACGCTGGGCATCATCATGTCTCATTGCCTGCCTGCCAAGAAACCTTAAAGTCAGAGCATCATTTGCCCTGATTATAGAGTGTATACTCTGGGCAACCACAACAGTATATTTCTCTCTTTCAGAGCCATTGTAATTCAACGCTTTTTTAGCGCTCTCCAGCCAGACTTCAGCTTCTTTTAGTTCTTTCATATAAAACCTCACCCTCATTTAATTCTTCTGTTAATCGTACTCTCTCCATGGCTTCTTTCTTGTTTAACAGAATTGGCACAATCTTTATTCTGGTCTTTTCCAGTATATCGTTGGTTACGTTTATAACCCTGTTTTCAAGTGTTTTATTTTTTTTACCGATTAAGGCAATGTCCACATCACTTGTTAATTTTTCCTCGCCCCTTGCAACACTGCCAAATAATATGATTTTTTCAATACCTTTTATTTTTTTAGCTTCTTTCGTGAAATTCCTGACTGCTAATTTATGCGGGGATAATTCCAGTTCAAGGAATTTCTTCAATTTGTTCACAAGAGGAGATTTTTTGTTTAACTTACAGGCATTATACCCGCCTATTTTTTCTATGAATATAACGCCAGACTGCTCTAATTTCTGGATATATCTCCATGCAGTAGCATATGGTACTTTGGTCTCTTTTGCTATTTCCAGAACAGTAAAAGTCCTTTCCGGATACTTAAAGAACAACCTGATTACTTCCGGATACTTCAGCAGTTTTTGGATAGTAGTATTCATAAGTGAATAGTAGTATTCAATATATTTAAAGTTTATTTGTTTAATTTTTTGTGAAAAGGGATACATGAGTCATATATAATCCATTTAAAAATTAGATACAAACTATAATCTATGACAAGATATGAGATCATGAAAGACTTTAATAGTAAGGGTGACCTTTTCAAGGTTAATGAAAAACCGGTAGGTATATCTCTTATAATTCGTAATGATGATGAGTTTACAATACTTACATTTACTTTCAACACCTTAGAGTATGGTAATTATGAAGGTAATGATTTCGGTCCTATGTTTTATAATATGATCGAAAAGGAAGCAAAGGAAAAGGGATGTAAAAAGATAATTGCAGATAATTGTGAGATAAAAACATTATGGTTTTGGAAAAAAATGAGTTTTACTAAAGTCAATGAAACTTCTGATGGTTATCCAATAATGAGAAAACAATTATAGACTTATTATGCAAAAATTTAAATAATATCTTTAACCATAACAATAATAGTTATCAATGTACAGAACATAGATACAGAATTAATTAGTGATTAAATGGTGGAATGTTCAAGTTGCGGTAAACCGGTTGGAGTTTTTTCAGTTAGACATAAACTTGAAGATGGTTCTATTTTATGTGGTGATTGTCTTGATAAATGGGAAAAAGGACAATTAAAAGGAAAAATTATAAAAAATAGTGAATCCAGAAAACAGGGAGAAATCAAAGAAATTAAATGTAAATGTAGCGAATGCGGTAAAGTTTGGCATTATCTTGAATCAGAAGAGAAACACCTAAGAACACAGGCAGTAGGAAATGCTATGGTTGGCTGTGGTATGTGTTGCAATCCCTTTGGAGCTCTTTTTTCAAATAAAGCACAGGATTTATCCAGAGAAGCTAATAAATTTAGTAAATGTCCTAAATGTGGTTCGGGAAATATAACAAAAACTGAGATATATTATGACAAAGAAGCTTAACCAACTACAAAAAATTTCTATTTGGGCAATCGTTGAAATTCACCAAAAAAGAATATCTCCTTGGCGAAATAAAAAAGGTGTTCATTGCCGGTTTCATCCATCCTGCTCGGAGTATGGCATAATCGCTATTAAAAAATATGGTTTTTTAAAAGGTTGGTTTAAAACCATTAAGAGAATACTAAGGTGTAGACCTAATAATTATGATTCTTGTGTAGATTACCCCTAAAATAAATTATAACACTCTATCATAGAACTTTTTAAACAAATTAATTTTTCATTTTTTTGAATGGATAACAAAAACCATCTTTAGTTTCGTCTCCCATCTCATATCCATATTTTTTAAACGACTTCTCATAACCACTTTTATCAACTTCAGTTACACAAACAATTTTAATTATATTAGTTGTATTTAACTTTAACCAACGCTCAAGCAATTCAATGGCTTTTGTCGCATAGAGATTACATCTCTTTTTTTCAACAGTAGTAATATAGCCAAAATAGAACGTTTCTTTTTCTAAATCTCCTTGAATCATAGTGACTGCTTTACTCTTATGTTCAAGAGTAAATTCACCGGCGCTTTTCCATTCTAAATTATTATCAAAATCCCCTTCCCGTCGCTTTCTGAATATGAAGTTGCCTTCTTCTATTATGGTTTCCATGAGTTTACTATAATAACAAATCATTAAAAATCTAATTTAAACAGAATAAATACTTTTTAAACAAAACTAAGACTTTCTACACAAACCCCACCCACCAAAACATTTATAAAGTTTAATGAATACTAATTCATTATAGATTATGAATAATAATTCAAAAAGGAGGTGAAATGTTATGCCAGCACAAGATGGAACAGGACCTGAAGGAAGAGGACCTTTGACAGGAAGAGGACTTGGACCCTGCAGAAGAGAACCCGGTTTCAGGAGAGGGCTTGGAAGAGGAGTTGGACGCGGCTTTGGATACAGGAGATTCTGGTCACAGGCGCCCGCACAGCCAGCATATCCTGAAACAGATTTAACCAAGGAAGAGCAAATAAAAATACTGGAAGAGGAAAGTAAAGTGATCGGCGAAGAGTTAAAAGCAGTCAAAGAAAAATTAGAAGAGTTGAAAAAATGATGCGGAAACTCTTTGATTTTCCTTTCATTTTCATTGAGAGATAAGCAGTATCAGTTATTGGTGAGAAAATAAATGAACGAAAAACTAAAAATGTCAATGATAAAGTCAGGCAGGGCTGTATATAATGCTCTGCCTGTGCTGGCAGGGGTTGTTTTGCTTGTTTCCTTAGCTAACGCATTGATACCTAAATCTGCTTATGCAGTTTTATTCAGTAAAAATGTTTTCCTGGATTCAGTTATCGGCAGCGCTGTTGGCAGTGTGCTTGCAGGCAATCCTGTAACAAGCTACATTCTTGGCGGTGAACTGCTCAAGCAGGGCGTAAGTCTTATTGCAGTCACTTCGTTTATTGTTGCATGGGTAACTGTGGGAGTAGTCCAGTTCCCGGGAGAATCCATATTGCTTGGAAGAAAATTTGCGCTTTTAAGAAACATTTTGAGTTTTGCGTTTTCCATAATTGTCGGAATAACAACAGTATTTATTTTGGGATTGATATGAGTGAAAAAAGCTACACTGGATTATATTTTTTGTTAAGCGTTATTGCTGTTTATTTAATCGCAGGTTTTTTCAGACCGGAAATAGTTGTATCATCTCTGCAGTTTTCCCTTAAAGTAATGCAGAACATAGCACCTGTTTTTGTTCTGGTTTTCACACTTATGATTGTAATAGATTATTTTGTTAGTCCAAAAATCATAAGCAGTTATTTGGGTAAATCTTCAGGAGTAAAGAGGTGGTTTATTGCAATTACCGGGGGAATAATTTCAACAGGGCCTATTTACATGTGGTATCCAATGCTCAGGGAACTAAAAGAGCAGGGGGTTAATTATGGTTTTATTGCTGCGTTTCTTTATAATCGTGCCCTTAAACCGCCACTTATCCCTGTAATGTTATATTATTTCGGATTAAAATATGTAGTAGTCCTTACAATAGTTATGATTATAATGTCAATTATTCAGGGCGTGATAATTGAAAAAATAGAAGATGGTGGTTTTTTATGAGAGTAGCGATTTCATCTGTTGGCGAAGATGAAAATTCCAAAGTTAGTGAAGAAAGCGGCAGAGCGCCGTATTACCTGATTTTTGAAGATGGAAAATTAATTAAAACAATAAAAAATCCGTTCAGGTCTGGCGGAGGCGGGGCAGGATTCAGTGTTGCAGAAATGTTATCTGATGAAAAAGTTGAGATGGTTGTAAGCGGAAAATTCGGACCAAACATGATAAGAAGTTTTGAATCAAAAGGGATAAAATATAAAGAAGTATCAGGCATAACAGTTAAAGAAGTTTTAGATGAAACAGATTTGTAAAACGGATGAGTAATGATTCGGAGATTGAATGCATTAATGGGGTGAAATAAATGAAAATTGCAATAAGTTCGACAGGAAAAGACTTAGAAAGTGAAATTGATGCAAGGTTTGGTAGATGCTCTTATTTCTTAATTGTGGATACGGAATCAATGAATTTTAGAGCAATATCAAATGAAAGTGCGATGGCTTCCGGTGGTGCCGGAATACAGGCTGCCCAAACTATAGCGAAAACTGAAGTTGAAACTGTATTGACGGGAAATATAGGGCCAAATGCTTTCCAAACGTTAAAAGCGGCAGGAATAAAGGTTATCACAGGGGTAAGTGGAACAGTCAGGGATGCAGTTGAAAAATATAAAAGCACAGGGTTGGAAGAGACTAAAGCCCCGACTGTAGGCAGTCGTTTCGGAACAAAAGAAAATAAAGAAACTATAGATGAGCAAAAATCACATAAAATTTGCATACCTACGATGAAAGGTGGATTAAATAGCATGATTGGAGACCATTTTGGCAGGGTTCCCACTTATACAATAGTTGACCTTGATACAGATGAGATAAGGGTAATAACAAACACGAGTCACCACATGGGCGGTCAAGGTTACCCGCCCGAAATCATG
>DAOVKX010000075.1 GCA_030631505.1 Candidatus Nanohaloarchaea archaeon | reverse complement strand
TCAAAAACATCGTCAGTATAATCAACAGGCAATGCTGTAGAGTTTGTATAAAATGGCTCTTCAACTCCTGCAGTAATTATATCTGGATACTTTTCTTTGTCAATTTTTGCAAACCTGTATGATGTTCCTTCCGCAGGGGTCGCTTCCAGATTATAGAAGTTTCCTGTTTCTTCTTGGTACTGTATCATTTTTTTTCGCATGAAATCTAACACCTCTATAGCGAAAGTTCTCCCTTCAGCGCTTCCTATACCCTTACCTAAAAAATTCAGGCAGCCTTCATCCATTCCGCACAACCCGATTGTTGAAAAGTGATTTTTAAACGAACCAAGATATCTTTTTGAGTATGGGAGCAGCCCGTTGTCCATGCTTTTTGTTACAACTTCTCTTTTTATTTCAAGAGATGTTTTTGCAAGCTCCATTAATCTTCCCAGCCTTTGTAAAAAATCTTCCTTTGTTTTGGCTAAATAACCTAATCTAGCAAGATTTATTGTGACTACGCCAATGCTACCTGTCAATTCCCCGGAACCAAATAACCCTCCGGTTTTTTTCCGGAGTTCCCGCATATCCATCTGGAGCCTGCAGCACATTGACCTCACGTCACTTGGCTTTAAATCAGAGTTTATAAAATTCTGGAAATAAGGTATCCCATATTTTGCTGTCATTTCAAACAATAGTTTTGAATTTTCAGAATCCCAGTCAAAATCCTTTGTTATGTTGTATGTAGGTATGGGGAAAGTAAAAATCCTGCCGCTTGCGTCCCCTTCTGTCATACCTTCTATGAATGCCTTGTTTATCATATCCAGTTCTTTCTGGCAGTCCCCATAAGTGAAATCCTGCGGTTCCCCCCCAACTATTGCTGCCTGATCTTTTAAATCCTCTGAAACTATCCAGTCAAAAGTAAAATTTATAAAGGGCGTCTGGGTTCCCCATCTCGAAGGTGTTGCTATATTGAATAACAAACGCTGAATTTGCTGCTTAACCTCTTTGTAAGTCAGCCCCTCCTTTTTTATAAACGGGGCTAAATATGTGTCAACCGATGAAAACGCCTGGGCGCCAGCCCATTCATTTTGAAGAGTACCTAAAAAATTGACCATCTGGCCTATCAAAGTATCAAGATGTTTTGCAGGGGTTGTCTGCAGTTGTCCGGGCACTCCACCGAAACCCTCAAGCACAAGTTGCCTTAAACTCCATCCGGCGCAGTAAGCAGAGAACATTGACAAATCATGGATATGAAAATCACCGTTCTTATGCGCATCCCCTATTTCTGAAGGGTATATGTTTTTCAGCCAGTAATTTGCTGTTATTTTCCCGGAAACATAAAGAATCAACCCCCCGATTGAGAAATCAATGTTGCTGTTTTCATTCACTCTCCAGTCGCTTTTATCCAGATATTCATTCATTGTCTGCTCTATATTAAGAATCGTGTGTTTTGTTTCCCTGATAACCCTGTGCTGGTTTCTGTACAGTATATACGCCTTTGCCGTTTTTGCATGCCCGTTTTCTATTAAAACCTTTTCAACTATATCCTGAACTACCTCTACAGAGGGTATCTCATTGGCGTCGTATATCTTATTTATTAATTCCACAACATGGCCGGAAAGTTCCTTTGCCATTTCCCGGTCTTTGCCGCCAACTGCCTGCGCTGCCTTGAAAATAGCATTTGTTATCCTTTCTTGCTCAAAATTAACAACCCGCCCATCCCTTTTTTGTATCTTGGATATTCTGTTGGTTTTTTCCATACGCTCATATGTGGTGAACCTCTCACTGCAGTCAATACACTCCCGCCTTCTCCGGTTGGAATCAGAACCTTCAACTTTTCTCTTGTCAATTACTCGTGTATTTTCAGAAGAACAATAAGGGCATTTCATTAAATCACCACTATATATAGTATATTAACTAAAACTTAACACAATATGCAGAATATCAATTAGTTAGCACGGTATATATAGACATAACACACTCAGATATAGACAAGAAAAAATCTATTTCAAAAATGTAATATTACTAAAAAATGAGAACAAAATTTTTTTGAGAAGAACAAAAACTAATCTATTTAAATTCTCATGAGAATATAAATTCCGGGTGATATTAATGACAGTAAAAATTGATTACGAAAAATGCATGAAATGCTTTGCATGCGTGAACACATGTCCGCACGATGCATTGTCTGAAGGTGAAAACGGGCCAGTTGTTGATGCAAAAAAATGCAAGGACTGCAGCGAATGTGTTAAAATATGTCCTGCTGACGCATTGAGTCTGGATTAACGAAATACATTTATAAAATTTCTTTTCCAGATTAAGTTATGGAACAATCTCCAGCAGGTATGTATACTGAACTGAACACTTTGTTTTCTGAAATTAAAGATGAAACCAGTATTGATGTTGGATTTGATGGCATACGCACAGAGTACCTGGGGCCTGATGTGCCTGCTGCGATGTTAGGTGTTTACTCTTCGTCTGGAATTCATACGAACTTACTCATTAATCCTAATGTTTTCCCTTATCTATCAGATTATGAAAAAAAGATAGCGCTTTTTCATGAAAATATACATGAAAAACAGATGAAAGGTTATCTGGCCGAGACTGTGGGAACCAAAGACCCAAAGCTGAAAAGAATTCTTGACATGCCTGTTTATGACAAAGATTTAATTGAGGGAGAAGCGCAAAGTTTAACAAATAAATTTTATCCAAATAACTTAGGTATATACGAAGAGGAAGTTGAAAAATATGAAAACTTCTTAAGGGCTAACGGCGTTGATACTGTTGACTCAAGGCATTTAATAAACGGCGCTACATTAGACAAAGGTAGTTCTCCTTATACATCACCTTTAACGAAGTATGATAACTCCAGCTCTTATACTGAAATAGGAACATTTGAAAACGGGGCAAAATACATTCTTAAAACAAACTGCCAAGATAAAGATGCTATTGGTTTTTTAAGGGAAAACATGCTTGAAAAACATTTTGGAAAAATAAAAGAATATTCTCTTATTCCTGCAGGCAAATACGCACTTTGTGAATCCTCATATTCAGAAAATTAAAAATAATTTTTTTGTGATTTTATGAGTGATGAAGAATTTATGAATCTTGCAATTGAAGAAGCGAAAAAGGGCGACTTCCCTTTTGGCGCGGTTATTGTCAGGGAAAACAAAATCATCGCCAAAGCCTACAATACCGCAAAAATAGACCCGACAGCTCATGCAGAGGTGAATGCTATAAGAAATGCCTGTAGAATCCTTAACACAAAAGATTTGAGCGGATGCACATTATATACAACATGCGAACCCTGCCCTATGTGTTTTTTTGCTGCTTGGTGGGCAAACATCTCAAGAATAGTTTATGGTGCCGAAGGCAAAGATGTACCGGAAGACGACTGGAAAACCAATGTAAAATCTTCATATCTTAATGAAAATTCAGGAAACAGAATTTCGATAAAAGGAGGAGTTCTTAGAACTGAATGTTTACACCTGTTGGATTGAGATTAAATAAGATTACAAAAACTAACCCTTTGAAACGAACTCTGTGGCTTCTATTTTGTCTTTGTCTTTTAGTTCTTCCATCTGCGAAACTATCAAGCCATTCACTTTTGCTATTACTGTTTCCGGGTTTATGCCTGCTTTGTGCAGAGCGTCCCTGACAACAGAATAGTTTTTAAGTTTGACTTTATGTTTTTCTTTATTGCATACAACCTGAACTTCCATAAATGATTTTTGTTTTTAAATCAGATAAAGTTTTGGATTTTTATTTTTATGCAAAGTATATGCCCTGTTATTTCAAATAAATTTATAATATTGATTATTTAACAAATATTATGGAAATTAAAGAGATGCAAAAAATTGTAGATGTTTGGGTAAAAAATAACACTCCAGGTTACTGGAAGCCGAATAATATAATGCTGAGGCTAATGGAAGAAGTTGGCGAGTTAGCAAGAGAAGTAAATCATAGCTTTGGGGAGAAACGTAAAAAACCAACTGATGAAAATAAAGAAATTGATTATGAAACAGCTGATATTTTATTTACCTTAATCTGCATGGCTAATTCCTTAAATATAGATTTGGAAGAAGCGTTCAAACATATTATGGAAAAATACGACAAGAGGGATAAACACAGGCATCAGTGATTTTAGCCGAATTTTAAGATGCTGTTTTTCATAAAGTTTATTAAAAACAGTTTTCATTTATTAATTATGTCTTTAATTATCGGTTTTGCAGCTGCCGTTGTTTCTATGCTTGGCTGGGGCTCTTATCTGGTGCCAATGAAAAAAATAAAGAAATACAACCCTTTTTATTTTCAATTATTAATGTGTACGGCTGTTTTTGCATCAAGCTTAATAATATCCGGCCTATACAACTCATTTATATTTTCATATTTTGGCATTCTTTCAGGCATTTTATGGGCTTTGGGAAACATCATTTCAGTCATAGCAGTGCAAAAGTCCGGCCTGTCAAGAACTGTGCCGGTCTGGATGGGTGTTGGAATGTTTGTGTCTTTTTTGTGGGGTGTGCTTTTCTTTAAAGAAAAACTGACTTCAATGATTTTTGGAATATTCGGAATAATTTTATTGATTTTAGGAATTTCATTAATATCTGCCACAACAGAAAATAAACAGGTATCTGATTTTAAAGG
>DAOVKX010000028.1 GCA_030631505.1 Candidatus Nanohaloarchaea archaeon | reverse complement strand
TTGAAGTAATTTTCAATTTTTTCTAGTGATTCTTTTTGCATCTTCTTTTTCGATTGTTCAGAATTTATGTATTTTATTTCAACTGTCGGAAAAAGTGCCTTAGTTATGTATAAAGCTTTTAAATACCTTAATGGTTGCTCTGTTAAAAAACTTTTCATTTCAAAAATCTCGTTTTCATCCTTGTTTCCAGATTTTCTTTTGACTATTGTGTCTGGAGATATTGCTGTAAAAAGAACCAAATCAGGTGCAATAACCCGAGATGACAATTCAGAAATAATTTTATTAAAGTTTCTGTCATCTCCTATCTGATACGCTATCGTGCTTATAAAAGACCGGTTGGATATTACATCATTTCCCGAGTTCCAAGATTCTTGCATTTTTGTTCTCTGAGTTAGATACCTATCAGACATAAACATCATTGTTTGAATCTCATTATCTGAGTATATTTTGCCACTAAGAACAGCTTCTCTAACTACAGAGCCTATAGGGTTATCTGAATCTGGTTCTTGATAGAAATCAGCATCAATATTTTCCTTTAAATATTCTAAAATAGAGTCTTTCCCCCCGCCATCAGGACCTTCTACAACTACATAGGACGGGATTTTTTCTGCCATTAATTTCTAATAAATGATAAAATTTAAATATTATTAATGAATATTTTCTTTTATGAAAGAATTTCTCTTAACATTTCAGTTTGTGTACCGCACCCTGCACCATCTATCCCTTCTATGACTATAAACTTGCCTGACATGAAATCACAAACTTTATAAGTTATTATTCAAGAATTTATTTATCCTTTTGGGAAAATATAAGAATATGAAATATTTTTCTATTGAAGCATTTGACATACCGGATGCGTGGCTTCAGGTTGTTGAGAAGATATTTAATGAGGGAGATGACTTCCAAGTTGAATACGGATCAGAGATAACCCTGACCAAAAAGATTGAGTTGGCTTTGGAGATAAAACACCCTGAAAACCAACCATTGATTCATGAAAGGGCTCCATATTCTATGAAATATATTGAACAGTATGCACTGGAGTATTTGTTTGTAGGTGAGAAACACGAGGGGGAGGAGTATACTTACGGCGAGAGATTGAGGAATCCTGTCGATCAGATACAAAAGATTACAGAGCGATATAAGAAACATAAGGGTGACAGGCAGAATACAATGGTAATAAGACATCCAGAGGACATGGATATTGAATATCCTCCATGTTTGACCGTTTTAGATACAGAAATATTGGATGATAAGTTGCATTTCACAGTCTATTTTAGATCCTGGGATGCTTATGGTGGTTTCCCAGTAAATGTGGCTGGATTGCAGTTATTAAAGGAAGATATGGCAGATGAGATTGGTGTTGAGTCAGGAAAGACCATTGCGTTTGCAAAAAACATTCATCTTTATGAGAGGCAGTTTAAATTCGTAGAAGACTTGTTGAATACATCCTCAAAAGTTGAGTCATTTACTGAGCGGATAAAACATCCATAAAATCAACAATTTACGTCCTGTTTTTCGACATTTTACGATTTTTTCTTAGTAAAACCGAAAATTATATATACTTCTGGCAGATTAATTATTAACTACAGTGAAAACATTATAGTAAAATTGGTGAAAAAATGATTCGGAAATTGTATATGTTTGTTATTTCCTTTCATTTTCATTTGTTTGTTTGTAAAATTTGGTAATAGGTGAGAAAATGGTACTGGAAACAATTGTTGGAAGCGGTCTGGTTGTGGGAGTTGCTGTATTAGCTGTTTTGTGGAACTACAGCGCGCTGCCGAAAATTGACTGGTCTAAAATCGCAGCAGGTATGTTGTTGGTATTAACTGCTCTTGTTTTAGGAACAGCAATAGGAGACCTGACTGTTTTAGCCGACCTAACAGCACTTAACCCTGTAGCAACTATCATACAGGTTATCGGGGAACTATTAATTATGGTTGGCGTATTGCAGAATGCGTTGAAAATGCTTAAATGAGCATTTTCCTTTTTTCTTTTTTAGATTTTTGCAGGTATTTTCATAAATAAGCTTTATCTATACCTTCTTTGTAAATTAGTTTATTTACTGCCTAATCAAGTTTCCTATTTAATTCTTCTTGTTTAGATGAGATTATGTTCAAATCAGGTTTTTTAACAAAATCCAGAACACCACCCAATAAGATAATAAAGTCTTCTTGTTGTGACAATATGTTAAAACCCTGCGGGATGCCTGAATTTATGCTTATTTCGTCAATCTTTGATTTTCCACCCATACCAATGAATTCAAAAGGGGTTTTTGGAATCCCTTTTATCTGGTAGAGTGTATCATCTTTTAGGAAAAATGAATCGTACTTACCTTTATCTTCAGTTCTAAAAATATACCATCCAGAGGGGTCTTTTTTGTATGCCTCAGATAATTCCTTTATTATTTCATTAACGTTTTTTAACATTTGAACACATAAAATGGGCTCGGTGAGATATGTTCAAAACCATTAGGAACAACGCAATATTATGCTTGAGTGAGTAAAACTCACGAAACACAAACGTTTTGGCTTAAGCCTTTTTCACAAATAGCATTTCCTAAAAGGCTTATTGAACTCACGACCTCCGGCTCTCCAAGAGCGTCTCTGCAGACAATATAGCCGAAGTTGTCATATAAGACCGGCACTATAGACCAAGCTAAGCTACGAGCCCATTAGTATCTTAATTATAACTATAGAGATTTAAATTTATTTATTAATTCTTCCCAAATATTAGTCATGGAACTTCGTGAATTAGTCAATATAGGTAAAGTGCGTGTTTACGCAGATAAACGGGGAACACTTTATGAAATTTTGAACAAAAAGGAGCTTGTAGGCAACATACTTTGCCTGTGTTCAAAAAACGGCGAAGTGAGAGGGAATCATTACCATAACAGTAAAAACGAGTTTTTTTGCGTAGTCATGGGAAAAGTCAGATTTTATGTCAGAGATATCGAAACAGGTAAAGAAGCGGACGGCATTCTTGATGAAGGGATGATAATTGAAATCCCCCCTAAACATTCCCATGCCCTTGTAAGCGCTGGCGAGTCTGTGGTGGTTGAGTTTTCCCCGCAACCGTACAATCACAATTCTCCGGATGTTGTGGAAGACAAATTAGTGCGGTAACTGATGTTCCCCCACCATATATCTGTATTTAACGCATTTATAACTTTTTGAATTTGCAGAATTACGCTTCTTACAGGTAGTTTGCCTGTAAAGGAAATGCTTTCAATAAAGCCCTGCAGAACAAAAAATATATATAGTAAAACCCTATAGTTTAATGGTGAAACTATGAATGGTTGACTTGGGATGTTTCTGGCTTCTTTAATGTGGATTATAACGCTGGCATTTCTTTACATAATAGCAAGGACCCTTATAGACATCAGGAAACTGCTTGAAAAAGACAGGTCAAAGGAGAAGATCGGCGCCGGTCTGATGGCAGGGGCAAAAATTCTTGATTTTGTAACTACTATGTTAAAGAAACCTATCACTATAAGAAAAAAGAAGCCGGCTAAAGTTAAAAGAGCAGCAAAAAGAAAAAAGAAATAGGTGTGTTTATGTTTAACCTGAAGAAACTTTTTGATAAAGTTAAGTATGCTATTATGGGCTCGTACTTGTTGATAATAATTTTATTAGTGTTGATTCTGTTGAGAGTTTATAATTTGGTTTAACAACCTCTTAAACTATTTATTGGTGTATACAGAATTATATTCTATGATGGATTTTAAGAGATTCAAGACGTTTATGTTTGATCTGGATGGGACTATCTGGAAGTGGACCGAGCTTCTGCCTTATGCGCAAAAGTGCGTTAATGATTTGACCAAGAAAGGCAAGAAGGTGTACTTTGTGACGAATGTGGCTGTGCTTTCCAGAAAAGACCTTGCAGGAAAGTTAACGAAATTTGGCATACCTGCAACAGAAGAGCAGATTATAAGTTCCGGGTACACTGCGGCAAAATATTTTGATGAAAAGGGGATAGATAAAGTTTACGCCATTGCTGAAAGGGGTGTTTTGGAAGAGCTTAATAAATGCGATGTGAACACGTCTGAAAAAGCAAATCATGTTCTTTATTCTGTAGACAGAAATTTTACATTCTGGAAACTGAAGCGGGCATATGACCTGATAGCTGATGGTGCCGCGCTTTACACTACAGGAATGAATAAGTACTGGTCTGTAGGCGATGAGATTTATCCTGCAGAAGCTCCATTTCTGAAGGCAATTGAGGAAATGACAGGGCAGAAAGCCATAGTGCTGGGGAAGCCATCGGATTACATGAAAAAAAGGGTGTTTGAGGACATCCTGCTTTTCCCCGAGGATGTTCTGTTCATAGGCGATTCGCTGAAAACAGATATGGTTTTTGCAAATAAATGCAATTTCTGCTCTGCGCTTGTCCTGACAGGAAGCACGACTGCGGAAGAGGCAAAAAACGCAAAGGGCCAGGAAAAGCCAAGAACTATTCTGAGGACTTTAAGGGATATTGTTTTGTGAGGTAAAAAATGATATCGTTTGATGAGTTTAAAATTTCCTCACTTACGTTCGTTATTTTAAACTCAATTGGTGATGTGGGTTTAAGATGATTCGGAACTTTTTGATATTGGCGGTTTCCTCGCATCTCAAACGAGGAAATTTTAGGAGGTTCGTTTAAGATGACTATATCATTTGATGAGTTTAAAAAAGCAGAATTGAAGGTTGCAGAGATAAAGAATGTTGAAGATATTGATGGTGCTGACAAATTATACAAGCTGGAAGTTGACGTTGGTTCTGAAAAAAGAACTCTTGTTGCCGGCATAAAAAATGCCTACAAGAAAGAAGAATTAATCGGCAAAAAAATAGTTGTAGTGACAAACCTTGAGCCGGCAAAAATAAGAGGTATAACCTCGCATGGAATGTTGTTGGCTGCGACAAAGGATGGAAACGTATCGCTTCTTACAATAGACAAAAAAATAGAAAACGGGGCTAATATATCTTAGCAATAAAATTAACTTAAGATTACTGTGTTTTTATCATAGATCTGGGCTTCTTTCTTAGTAAAAGCACCAGGTATGCCTAATTCTTGTTCTGTTCTTCTCATCTTTTTGTAACTATCTGATTGAGGATAAGGTACTGGTCTGCCGTTTTCCATATAGATACTCAATTGATTCAGAAGAGGTATGTTTTCTAATTCACATATCTCCTCTTGTATTGACTTAGGAAAGAGAATTCCTGTGTTTCCATCTTTTCTAAGTACTTCTAATAAGTCTACGCCATCTATAAAATCTCTTTTAATATTATTCTTTTCATCATACCTACGTATAATACGACATGTTATATCTAAATAATTTTGTAATTTCATTCAAACAACCGTTTTTAGTTACACAGACTTTATAATTTCATCCATTGTGTATATATCAGGTTCCTCTGGCTTAACTACACACTTTTTTATTCTTTCCACAACGCCGTTATCCCCTTTTCTTGCTTCTAATAGTGAACTGTACGGAGATTTGCCTGGTGTGTATTCTCCGGTCGGCTCTCGTGGGTTTTTTAAATTTGTTCCACTAGAAAGTGGTACGTCATTTTCTATATCATTTAAAATAGCATTAAATTCAGTTTCGCCTTTTGGTACATTTTCAAAAACACCGTTATATACCATTTCAACACCTCTCCCGTTGTTATCGGGAAGTTACATAATAGATACAAACCTTTATAAAGGTTTCGTTTATAATTTTATAAAGGTTTCGGTTTTAATCAACAAAGGGGTCCAGGGCGAATCGCTATAAACTCTTTAATCTGTCTTTCAAGTTGTTTCATATCCCGC
This sequence comes from Candidatus Nanohaloarchaea archaeon, assembly GCA_030631505.1. Lineage (GTDB taxonomy): Archaea > EX4484-52 > EX4484-52 > EX4484-52 > DAOVKX01 > DAOVKX01. The sequence continues at coordinate 5,351 of DAOVKX010000028.1, read as the reverse complement.
ATATCTTTCAGGGAAGAGTATGTAACTTCTGGCGTATGGCTGTTTTCTTTTGGTACTTCATAACCTTTCTGTAGGTCCTGCAAAGAATATCCCGTTTCCTCAGGAAGCACCTTTGGTATATGTGTTTTTATTTCTTTAGATTCTTCAAAAATATAATGAAATATGTCGTTCATTCTTGATGTTTCTTCAACATCTTCAGGCTTTATTCCATATTTTTCTTCAATATATGATGGAGTTTTAGTCCCAAAGAAACGTTCAGTTAAACTGACCATACTATTATATTATTAAGAAAAATAATAAAAGGTTATGGGAAACTTTTGGGCTAAACTATTGGCTTTAAACATAATTATTTTTATTCTGGAATACATTTTGCCTGTTGTCCCTCATTTTGCCCTGGCGCCTGAAACTGTGGCTCTGACGCCATGGACTCTTGTCACTTCTATGTTTCTTCATGCGAATTTTGAGCATCTGTTTTATAATATGTTTGGTCTTTTGATTTTTGGCTTTATACTGGAGCGGCTGATTGGCTCCAGGAGGTTCTTGTTCGTTTACCTTGCAACAGGTATTGTTGCAGGTCTTGCATCAGTTGTGGCCTATCCTGATTCACTGTCTCTGGGTGCATCCGGCGCTGTAATGGGCATTATCGGCACTCTTACAGTTTTGAGGCCAAAGATGCTTGTTTATTTTGGCGGAACACCCCTCCCTATGATATTTATAGGGCTTATGTACATTACTATTGACATTGCCGGCCTTTTTGTTCCAAGCAATATAGGTCATGCAGCCCATCTTGGCGGATTTATAACAGGGATTTTGTTTGGCTTTGCCATGAGAAAAGGATTCAGTGAGGATAAGGAAATCAGAAAAAGAGTTGAGCACGGCGTAAGCGACAATGAGTTTGCAAGCTGGGAAGTGCGGTGGATGTAACAGGATTTATATTGTATAGTTAATGCCATTAATAAATGGACAAAGTTAACCAAAAACCAAGAGGGGTTAACTATCCGAGAAAATCTATAGATTTTCTGGAACTAAAGAACCCTACAGGTTCTTGGTTCCTAAAAACTTTAAAAGTTTTTAAGGACATCAAAAATCCACAATTCTTCAAAGATTTTTGAATGTATGGCAAAGACATTGGTCTAAAGTTATGTCTTTGACTATATATTTAAAATTTAATGTTAAATACTAAATGTGATGAAATGAGTGAAAAAATCAGGCAAATAATTGACAAAATAGTGTGTGGAACTGATTCCGTATGTCCATATATAGAAGAATGCACAGAATATGCGAAACATTTAGGTGAAAGTGATGAATCCAGAGAAGAGCACACTGGAAAATGTATAAAATTCTATAGTGTTGTGGACCGATGGCCGCTTTGTGAAGACTATAAAAACTTTTTAGTTGATGAAATTGAAAAGAGTGTAAGTGACAAATGATAATGATTTTGCATAGAGAAGTAATGCAGATACAGCAGGATTTTATCATGTGCGTTTTAAAATAAGTTAGTTTCAATTTGAGGTCCGGACTAAACAATAGTCAAATCAAAATTTGAAGAAATAATAAAGAGGTTGGCGTCTTATTTTTTATTTTTACTCACTGCGTTTAACACGTCCATTCCTGCTGATGTTCCTAACAAACCGAAAATTGCACCCAATACCTCCTTTGTTGAATTGTCTCCGTTTTGGACAAGTACTCCTGCCGCAATATCATCGCCAATTTGTCTGTTAGGGTCACGTGGAGAATATTCTCGTTCTTGCATTATTTGTGCGACTGCTCCAGAAATTCCCGCCATAGGTCCAGTTGATTCTTGTTCTGGGTCATCATATCTTCTACCAGAGAAAGCTTCATGTGCTTCTATAATTTTGCTTTGTTTTCTTAATTCTCCAGCAACTCGACTTCTATACACATCATCAGATTCACCATTCCGTTTTTCTATCTTATAATGTTCTCCGTATTCACACGCAAGTGCATTTATATCAAATTTTTCATCTGTTGGCATTTGATTCACCTTGTATTTAGTAGTATGCTTAGTCTTATAAATCTTTCGTTTATTTACTATACTTAAGAGACGACGCCAACATATAAAATGCCTGAACCTCAAACTTTAGATTCTTTGACTATGCCGAACGCTGCACTAAAATCCAATCCTCGCTACATTCGGAGAAACTAACAAACGATTAAAAGAAGTTGGGCGTAGCCCAATTTGGACGGAAAAACCTGCAAGATTTTGTAGTCTTTTAATCGCAAAGTTATGATTTCTGCATATTCACCGGCTTTTTTAGTTCTCCTTTCTTCTTAATCTCTCTTACATAAGGATGCCTGACTTTATCGCCGCAAAGCCCGCAGGTTTGTATTCTGTAATGCTTTTCAGAATTTAATCTTATCCTGCAGCTTTCCCCGGGCACAAGAAAAGCGCCGCATTTTTTGCAGAATCTGTGTTTCAGACGAGAAGGCATACTGACATTAAACTTCATTGCTATCTTTCTGGCAATCTCCACATATCTGTCTGAAAGTTCCGGATGTCGAGGAAACTCTTTACCTGCATTTCTGAACAGGATTTCAATCCTCTCTTGGGCTATCTCGGTCTGCCACGCAGGTTTCGTCCCCCTGCTGCGCCTTCTCTGAACCATACAAAGTTATTTGCTTAAAACACTTAAATAACCTGGATTAAATAAAAGTATGAAAAAAATAAACAAAAGACGAAAACAACTGCAGATGATTAATTTTATAGTGGGCGTTATTGTTGTAAGCGTCACAGTGTGGTTTATTATGACTGACCCTGTTACGCGCATAACAAATTTTGTGAATTTCGTCGAGAATTTCGTCGAAGAGTTTTTTTCCGAAGATGGAAATGTCACAGAAACATCTGTTCAGGAAAATATAACATTAACAAATATTACTGAAACTTCCGGGGGCGGTATAATTGAATCAGACGGAGGGGGCAGTGAAGAAAGCACCGGCCTTGGTTCCGGGGCAACATCGCCAGAAGAGGAAACAGAAGAAAAACTTTGCACAATAAAATACACGATTATGACTGCCTCGAAATCTCTTAATTACACAACATGTGAATGAACTTAAAGGAAACAGAAACCAGAACCAGCCCAATCAGTTTTGTGCAAACATGCGCGATGTTCTGAATATCATGAAACCTCTATGCGACCCCACCTTGAAAGACAGGGTTTGATTGGTTCGGTTTCAAGCTTTCGAAGTCGCATTCATCCATGCACTGAAGTACTTGGTTTTCTGCGACTTCAAAATAAGATTTTAAGGGGAATAACTTGTAAATCCTTATAAACAATGTGATATCTCTCAGGGAGTTTCTATTAAAAGAAAAAAAGAGAAGAGCATGTTCTATATCCAAATATTAAAACATACTCTGTTTTAGGATGGTTTTTTCACATAAGTATTGCTTAACTATGCCTTGCCGATAATCCGGAATACTTTTGTTCCACAATCAGGACAAACGCCTTTCATAGCTTTCATCCCGTTTTTCATTACAACTTCTTTTCCATCTTTCATTTCAACGTTTTTTCTGCATTTCATGCATCTTCCTTCTACCATTTTTTACCCCTCCATAAGTTAGAATTACTTTTATATGGGTACCGAGATATATAAACGTTTTTTGACTGATTTTGTGAATTTTTAGGAGGTTGAACTTCGAGAAAACTCATATGCGACCGCCGGGATTTTCAGCGGAAAGCCGGAAGCGTTGAAAGCTTGCTTTCTCACGTTTGAACCCGGGTTGCAGGCTATCTCCTCTGAACTTTAAGCATTTTTAAACTACTTTGAGGACGTTCATTGGAAGGCCTGAGTCCTAACCACTAGACCACAATCGCATGGGGTCGACGGGATTTGAACCCGGATTTGGAGGTTTCTTCAGTATATCATCAAGATTTCTCTCTCATCGCTCCAAAAAGCGAACAGTACACAATATAAATTTTCACGCAATTGACTCATGTATAAACTGCAATTAGTTAACAGGTTCTAGTACTTCTTGCGCGCCAATCGCAGCGTGTGCTTGAGTGCAAAGCGCGAAACACACAAGGTGTGAACTGATTTCGCAGTTCTCTGGAGCCTCCTGTGTTTCCAAGTTACACCACGACCCCAATACAAATATCTTTATGAGAACATTTTTAAATAGATTTCTCAGGATGAACCAGTAGTGTTGCCATGCGTTATTATAACTTCTGTGGACTTCTTGGCCTTTTCAATAAAACCCTCATTTCCGCAGATTTCCACATAATCATAAATTTCCCCGTTGGTGCATACCAGATACTGGGTATCGGAGGCGCTAAAACGATAAGCAACGCCGCAGGATTCAAAGAACGGTTCAATAAAAGTCACATTTTTCCCCAGATGCCCTGACAAAACCACCTCTGCTTTTTCCGGGCTTAAAATATCGTCTTCATAATCAAAAACCGGGCTGTCATCCATAACAAATTTGCAGTTTTTTAAAGTTTGGGGAAGATTGGATCGCAATACATTAAAAGATATTACAGAGACCACTATAAAAACAATAATGCCCATAGCAATCAGAAAATCTTTTACGACTTTATTTTCCTGTCCCCAGACCATAGAAAATTATACTGTTTTTGTATTTATATATTAATTGAAAAACTGAAAGATAATACTGTTGAGTGAATAGCAGAAGTAAAGAAGTTATTCTTCAGCCCTGTAAAATTCAGCAAAATATTTTTTCATTCCTGCTACAAAAGGAGGTGTATACTGTTCCGGATGTTCTTTAATATCCTTCTTTAATTCATCTGCTTTAATCCACTTAACCTCACTCATTTCTCTTTTATCCGGTTTAATTTCCTGATCTGTTTTTCCAACAAAAACAGCATGAAAAGCTTTATCTTGTTTGTCAAAAAAAGAAGATTTGAATAAGAATTTCACAGGTATTGATATACCTATTTCTTCTTTCATTTCTTTGTTGATACATTCTTCATAACTTTCATTGGCAACAGTGCCGCTTACAGAGCATGTATACAGATTGGGATACCATTTTTTCGTTGGAGCTCTCTTTTGTATCAAAATCTCATTTTTAGAATTAAATAATATTAAATGTGATGAGCGATGGATATACTTCCCGGTATAAAAATCAGTTCTAGGTCTTAAACCAACCACATTATCATTTTTATCAACTTCAATGTTATGTTCAGCCATAATATATTCATCCCAATCTAGATAATCTAATTTCGTTTATACTGCAAAATAAAAAAGTATATGGGCGAGGTGAGATTTGAACTCACGACCTCTACGTCTCTGTTCTTCCCTTATGTTTGCACGTCGGCGGAAGGTTTGTAGGTAACCGAATAAAATGAAGTCGCCGTTTTCCGTCAATGTTTTTTATCAGC
>DAOVKX010000032.1 GCA_030631505.1 Candidatus Nanohaloarchaea archaeon | reverse complement strand
GTGCCTCGTTTGGGAAATAAAGGGCAGACAGGAATTAAAACCGCTTTAACAACCAAAATAGTTGTAGGTATTGTTGGTTTAGGTCTTGCTGGTGCCGCATTATTAGGTCTTACAGGAGACGATGGAGACAATGATGCTTTTCAGGATAACGTAAACGGCGCAAACATAACTATTCCTATAATTGAAAACATGGCTGATGGGGTATATAATAAGTCATTGACAGAGCCAAGCACAACTTTGGAACCTGCAACAACGACTACAACTTTGCCAGAATATATAGGAGCTTACAAAGAAGCAGTTGATTTGGTTAAGACAAACTTTACTGAAGCGGGACACACTTGTTTAAAAATTACAGATTCAGATATAGAATATCTAATATGTAGTAGAGATATAATCTGTGAAGCTAAAACTATAGGAAAGGAAGAAGAAATATGTGATAAGTATCCAGTTCATGTTGTTGATGCATGTAAAAAAGGACTTGTAGCTTGCTCAGGCGATTTAAATACTATAATTAAAAGTTGTGGGAATGAAACAGGATGTTATCACATGGCAGCTCACTTAGTTTCTGATAGCGAAAAGGCATTAATTTTATGCGGACTGGAAACTGAAGAGTTTAAAGACAAGTGTTATTGTATGATGGGTTCTAAAGTTTGGCTCGAAGACAAAGAAAAGGCGAATAAATTTTTTGAGCTCATATCAAGAAAAGATTTAAGAAACATTAGCTGTTTTGGTAAAATACCAAATTTATAAGAGAAAGAATATGCAAGGTCCTAACATAAGTTCTTTTTGCTGATTTTGTCGGTATTGGGACAAAATTAGCTAAGTTCTATCTATAAATTCATAAAAAAGCTAATCTTTCCTTTTCTTATCTAATTATCTATCAACAGCCAAATATATATACCACTTTCACTAATTTATTTCTTATGGAAGATGTCAAAAAATGGGTCCAGAAACAATCAAAAAAAGGTTATTCTAAAAAGCAGATAATACAAAAACTCAAAAGTTCCGGCTATTCTGATGAGCAGATTGATAATATTTTTAATTCTATTGAAAAAAAGGTAGATTATACAAAATTGATTTCTTTTGCATTGATTTTGATTTCTTTTGCAGTAGTTTTATTTTTTGTTAAAAATCAATTTATGAATGATGAGAACATATATATTGAATCTGACACTAATAAATATAAAGATGCGATTGAGTTGGTTAAAACTAATGTTAGCGAAGCGTTTGATTTATGTCTTAACTATGAAGAATACCTTGGTAATATCCCCTGTTCTGCAAATGTAATTTGTGAAGCAGGAAGGGTAGGGATAAATACAGAAGCTTGTAAACTTGTTGCTTCCAATGCTCCTGAAAACCTGAAAGAGAAAATTATAGACGGTTGTGAAAGATTTACAAAAATCTGTGAAGAAAATGACATAGAAAAAATATCAAACGCTTGCAAGGATAATGAGTTTTGTTATTTGTTAAGTGCTGAAATGAAAATAGAAGAACCAGATAAAGCATTTAAACTATGCGATAAAGCCGGTGAAAGAAAGGCTTTTTGTGAATGTTTGGTTGGAGCATACACTTTTTATACCAATAAAGAAAAAGCTAAAGATGTTTTTAATAAAATAGAACCTGGAGTTAAAAAAGAGTGTTTGGAACGGTGGGGCTTAGATGAATCTGAATTATAAGTGTTTGATACTAATATTATTTACTTTTATAGTGGTTTTTCCTTTATCCACAAAAATTGTTGGTGCTGCATATTTTTGTGAAAACAGCGTAGACCCGCAACCTTGTTTTAGTCAGTGTTATTTGGATCTTCTTGGCTTTGTAGTAAACAATTGTGATGATACTTGCTGTGATGGAAATATTTGTTACTCTGATTATAGAGAAGATATAGGTTGTATCTCTGGGGGTCCAGAACAGGGATTCAAGTATGGTTGTTGGTATGAATATGAAGACATAAACCCCTCCTCTTGTTCTGATGAATGTGGTCTAAACAGTGGAACCTCTGTTTGTACGGATTCGGGGTGGGGTTGTACAGGTACAGGAGTTTGTTCAGGAGATACTCCTGTTTGTTATTCCGGAAATTGTGTATGTCAGTTTGACTTCAATTGTGATGATGGAAATCCTTGTACGGATGATGCATGCCATCCAGATTGGTTTGGCTGTGATGAAAATGGGTGTTTCAATGAGCCTGTAACATGCACTGGCTGCACTTCCTGCGACCCTTCGGGAAGTCCTGGGAACTGTGATATTGGGGGCTGTTCAGGAGATACTCCTGTTTGTTATTTCGGAAAGTGCGTATGTGGTGTTGATTTTGATTGTGATGATGGAAATCCTTGTACGGATGATGCATGCCATCCAGATTGGTTTGGCTGTGATGAAAATGGGTGTTTCAATGAGCCTGTAACATGTTTCTGGTGCACTTCCTGCGACCCTTCGGGAAGTCCTGGGAACTGTGATATTGGTGGTTGTGGCGAATGCCAGAAATGTGAAGATTCGGTATGTAAACCTGAGAAGGGTGAAGATGAAGATCCCTGTGGAACAAACGGTTATTGCTGGGACGGGGAATGTTGTCCTGATACATGTCCTGGGGGGTTGATCTATTGTGTGGGTTACGCTGCCGGAGGGAGCACCGGAAGTTGCTCTGTTACCTGCTGCAGCTCAGGGCATTGCGGTCGTACACCTGCCGATGAAGGTGTGTGTTATTGTGGTGTGGTTCCGGAAGATGTCCATTATTCTCATATAGGGGCAAGTTCAGAGATTTCTGATTGTGATGGAGAGGAGTATTGCACTAGTGACGGGGGCTGTGGTGAGCCACCACCACCACTCTGCGGAAACGGAGTAATTGATTTCGGGGAAGAGTGCGACCCAAATGCTTCGCCTGATGGGTGTGGTGGCGGAGAGTCATGCAATTCAAATTGTGAATGCGTAAGTGTTGGTGAATGCAGTTACACTAAAGGAGATTGTGGGGTGGTATGCAAAAAAGCCTGTGGTGAATTTCCTCCGAAATATAAGATAGAATGCGGAGATACAGAAAGATGTTATGTTGCAACTTCATGCGATTGTACGGGTGCAAAAGTTGAATGTAGAACTGACCCTAGTTGTATTGATTGTGATGGAGTAGGTGGAGTCAATAAATATACTAAAGATACTATTGGTGAATGTTCCTTTTCTGATGCTTTTCCAGTATATTATGGGAGCACAAGAAGTTATTTAAGATATGGTCCATGCGAGTCAAATGAAAACTTATGCTGTGATAATGATCTTTACCCAGACATACCAAATCATTGTTGCTGTCAGGATGTTAAATATTCTTGTGATAGTTTTAAACCTTCCGATTGGATGGGGCATCCTGGAACATGTGGTGGAGATGACTATATGGGGTATGATCGTAACTGGATTAGAAACCAAGGATGTTGCGGCGGTGTTGATATTTGCTCTATGCTTGGTAGTGGTTTTGATTGTTGCGAAGACCCGGATAACCCAACATTCCACGGCTGCGTGAACACCAAATACGACACAAGCAACTGCGGTGGTTGTGGAATTAACTGCACGGAACTCCATGGTCCGGGACAGGTCTGTGAGAATGGTTTTTGCAGAAGGGCAAGAGCTGATTTCACTCTTGAGAATATGGCATTGAGTGATGTTGATTGCGAACCGAGTTATACAGAAGGAGATCTTAACGAGCAGTTCAATGGTTGGACGCATGTAGGCAGTATTGACATATCTGATATAGATTTTGATATAAGTAGCATGAAACTTTCAATTCATCTACATAACAGTGAGTTTCTGAAGGTTAAACTGGTATCTCCTGATGGAACAGAACACATTATATTAAGTGCAGGAGGTTCCAGGAAGAATTTTCATTTTACCGATTTAGATTCATTTACAGGAAAACGCGCTAAGGGGATATGGGAGTTATATCTCAAGACTGGTGGTAGCAGTACTGGAAGGTTGTCTACTTGGAGCTTGACTTTTTATGATGTCTGCAAATCCTCTTATATTGAACTGACAGACGTTATAGATTGCGGGCAAAACGTTCCGATAACTGTGGGGTTGAAAGACCTTGGAGAGGTGTGCACGGAAAATAATAATCCTGTTGTTGAGCTTTTGGTGAATGGGGTAGCAGAGGAAACCCAGACAGCAACGATACAGCAGGGAACTGGTGAGGAAGTGTATAATCATGTACTCACTCACAGTTGTTACCAATCCATGTGTGATAGTCACTGCGCCAATCAAGGATATGATCATGCAGGGAAAATAGAGGGATGCCTTTGTCGTTGTTATAATTGGCCACAGCTATCATTCAGTTGGATAGTTGACTATCCCCCAACCCCTGGAGAGAAAGCCTATGGGTTGAAATTAAAGGCAGACCCGACAAACCACTACGCAGAGTCCAATGAAGGCAACAATGAAGTAACAAGAACGGTCAAGTTGGTGTGGACGTATGCATGTGAAATGCAAACCTGTTCAGAAATGGGCGGGGGGTGGTGTATACCCCCAGAAAGTTGTGATGGGATAGACTTGACAGGTTCAGCTTCTGATGCGGCTTCGCATCCCGGCCAGACATGCTGTGATGGACGCTGTATTTTTATAACTACAGACGCTCCAAACATAACCATAGAAACTGAATACCTAACCAAATCGTGGTGCATTAGCTAAACTTATATAATGGAGAATGAAATGAACGACCAACAGTTCAAAAACAGGAAAGGAAGCAAAAGCTTGATAGCAGCAGCCATCATTTTAGCTGCTGCATGCCTGGTTTTTTATTTCTATTTTGCGCCTAAATATGCTGTTGAACCCGCAACAGGGATACAGGAGGTTGTTCATGAAAGCCCTCTCCTAAGGATGGGACCGGATTGCTCAATGTTTACGCCAAAGCAAGGAGAAATAAGCTGCGAGGACGCTTTGATGATTGCTAAATTGCAATATTCAGGAGAAATAATAAGTGTTAAAGATGACGGGGAGATATGGTCTATGAAAACGGATTTGACAGATGATGTCATTGCCATCAGTGTGGATAAAAAAACAGATATTAACGGGCAGATTGCATCATACAAAGTCGGGGAAACGGAAAAGGTAATACTCATTGGAAATGACGGAGGAATAATAGAAGAAGAACATTCCATATTGCCAAAACGGATGAGAAAAACTAACACAACCACACCAACAACAGAAGATGTTATCTCAGTTACAAGGACTCTGCCATCAAGTATAAAATCGGGTTCAGATATCAAAATAAGACTATCTATAACAGCTGAGGAAGACATATCAGTAATTTCAATAAGAGAAAAGATACCCCAAGGCGCATCTATAAGTAATCCTCCATCTAAAGACGTAAATGGAGCCAAAGTTTATGCAAAACTGTCTGATGATTATTATGAACTTCTTATCTTATTCGTTAAAAAGGGCGTGACTGATGTAGAATATTCTATTTTGATTGCAGAGATAACAGCAGATGAATACACAATCAGCGGGGACTGGTTTACACAGGTAAATGACGAAGATGTAAGCGGGTATGTTGAAGGAGATACAATAATGGAGGTATTATGATGAAAAAATTTAGTTTAATCATTCTATCTTTCCTATTTTCTATAGGTATTTTCTCAGGTTACGCACTAGCAGCATGCACAGTTAGTGGATGTGGGTATGATTGTCAAATTGCTTGTTCAGTCCAATTTGGTCAGGGTGACTGTAGATTACATGAGGCCCAGAAGTGTATAAATGATTGTCCTGCTTGTGCTGACCCCTGTGAGAATGTGAGGTGTCCGGATTATTGCTCTGGCAGTGTAAGATACTATAGTGGATATTGTTCGGACGGACAATGCTATTATAATAAAAATCAAGACTGCGGAACATATGATTGCGGCCTATGGGGTCCAGATTATTGTGATGGCAATGATGTATATCATTCAAGGACGTGTTATGACAAGGGGTGCAGCGGGGGAAGCTGTTACAGCAATTCAGGACCTGACACAGATTTTGTGAAAGTATGTGATTATGCGTGCATTAATGGAGGGTGTATGCCTGACTGTGTAAAAAATGTGATAGAAGTGCATATTGATGACCCAAACTCTGATGAGGACCCAAATCAGGTCTGGATAAAGGTTTTTTCAGGTGGTGAATGGCAGGTTGATGAACGGGGTAATTTCCAGCAGATGACATGTGTACACAGCAGTTCTCTTGATTGCACTTATACGGTGTATATTTGCTGCAGTGACCCAACCCCCTGGGGAAATGACGCAACGATAACTGTGAGGGCTTGTGATGCGCGCGGTAATTGTGAGGAAGAAACAAGAACAATTCCAATAAACATACAGGATGAGGATTGTGATGATGGCAACCCCTGCACGGATGATGATTTTGTTCCTGCAGTTGGCTGCGTGAATGCCCCATTAACAGATGGGTCGCCGCCAAAAGATGGTGATCCAAACGCTGTATGTTGTGATGATGGTGTTAAATACAATGGAGAATGTTGTACAGCCACAAATTGCATAGGCATTATTCCTGACAGCGTTTTGGGGGAGTGCGGCGAGAGAACCTGCAGTAGTCATTGGTGCGGTCATCAGGGGGTTGCATCCAATTGCGCGCCAGCTTATGGGGTGTGCGGCGTAAGCCCAAGTTGTATCTTGGGTGGTTCCAGTTACTCATGCAGTTATATTGGTGATAACAACCTGTGTACATGTGATAAATATTGTAGTGCTGTAAAAGATTTTACTTGCGACTGGCAAACATGCCCGGATGAATGTAGCTTCCTTGATTATTGTGATGAAACTACCGATATGACTTGTCATGAATATAACTACATGGATATCGTGTGTACAGAACTATATTGGGGATTAGGTATATGTATATGTCATGGTTGTACCGACTGTCCAGGAAGTTTAGGGGGCTCAATAGATATGGGTGATTCAATATGCGAATAGAAATTTCATTAGGTTTGCTAATTGGAATGTTTGTTTTAACAGGTTTGGTTAGCGCTGATTCTGTTTTGTTCGTTCAGCTGGCAAGCTATGACTCTGAAACACAATTAGCAAAGATACACATACAAAACAATGGTGATGTAACTCTGCACAAGGTTAATGTTTATATTGATGGAGTAAAAACCGGGAGGGCTGCTGGCTCCTTGCCGCCATCCAAAGCGCTTATATACTTCCAGTCTTTGCCTCCGGGAGAGCATGAAGTTACAATAAAAACAGAGGAGAGTTTTGAAATTACAAAAACCATAATTTTTCCAAAAACAGAGCAGCAGATAAAGGAAGAAATAATCAAAGAAGAAGAGACAAAACAGTTGATTGAGGAACTCAGGGAAAAAGAAATAGGGGAGCGAAATAAACAGGAAGCTGAAGAAATTGTGACTCCAATTGAGCAGGTTCAGTATGTTGATGACAAGATAGATTACACCAATTATACATATCTTTTGGCTTTCATAGGAATATTGCTTCTGGTTCTGATTATAATAAAATTAAAAAAAGGCAGGAAGCCCATTTTATTGCTGTGTTCTCTGTTTGTGTTGGTTTTTGCTCCGGCCTCAGTTAGCGCTGTCTGTTGTGAAGATACATGCCATACTTACGGTGTCTGCTGTAGTGATGTATGGTACATAGGATGCGAGGCATCTGATGGTACTGTTTATTGTCCTGGGCAGGTATTGGGTGTCTGTCTCGTATGCAAATGCACTGATATTAACAACTGCGAATGGAAAATAAACAATGCTTTGTGCTCCTCCTGCACAGAATGTTCAGTAAGTTATGCAGCAGGAGCGCCAAGCGGGAGTTCCTGTTCAATCAATTCACCGATTTACAGTTCCGGTGCCTGCGGAAGATGCACGCACCCTGATGCCTGCAACGGCATGGGGAACTGCAGAGAAAAACCGGATTTAGTGCCTGTCAGCATTCTGCCGGACCCTATAGCCCTGAAACAATGGGATATAGAAGTTACAGCAACAATAATGAATGATGGGGGAATAAAGGCCGATAATTTCAATGTTACATTAATTGCAGGCAATGCAACAAGATGCTTAAAGGGCCATGAACATGATAATTGTTTTGTATTAAACTGGACAACGCTTTCCCTGGCGGCAGGAGAAAGCAAGGACATAAAACTCAACTCAAGCATTCTTGAAGGACACCCCCCCAACCACTCAATATCGGTCTGGGCGGATTTTATTGAAGGGAGCACACCGCGGAAAGGAAGCGCAGAATACGAGGGAAAAATACCTGAAGTAAATGAAGACAACAACATGATTATCGAAAGCATAGCTCTTCTGGGCCCAAGAATCGCATACATTGATCCGGACGTAACTGATATTTACATAACAATTGATTCAGAGGCAAACCTTTTGTTCAAGCTTACAAACCCGATGCATTTTGACCAGGAAGTTAAGCTGACTATAGGCGGAACAGAAATCAGCTATTGGTCATGGTTCACTGGCTACAGGTGGACGCAGAGTGAGAAAGAGATGCATATAACCATACCTTCAAAAGCGAAACAGGCAGAAGGAGAACTAATCCCTGTTACAGTCTGGGGGGCGTCACGGGGAGGGCCTTACATACTAACAATTACTGCTGAATCGCTGACAATACCGGAAGAGATAAGCGAGGCAACACTGAACGTGTACGTTGTGCCAACAACAGGGGGCTTGTTTGGCTCTATACCCGGGCTGAACTGGTTCACATTTATGATTCTTATCATAGCTGCAGGAATACTTTATATGCGCCACGTTAAAAAAGGCAAGAAGAGAAGTTTGTTGTCAAGATTAAGAAGAAAGTTTAAGATTTAAGCTCTGTGAGTTTAATATTTGTATTCTGGATGTTTACTTCATCTCCGATAGTTAAATCAAGGTTCTCTGTTTCTGTTGTTGTTTTTCCAATAATTAAATCCGCGATTTTTTGTTTCTTTACAAAACTTATCTCAATTTCCTTTTCAGAAATTCTGTTTATCACACTTCCGAACGGCGTATAAACAGGAGAATACCTGAGAAAATCATCATTGGATATAATCTCTGGCCCGTGATCAGGCTCAGTTACCCTGATGCTGGTTATTTTATTCTCATCTGCCAAATCAAACCTGATTCTAATATCGTTCAATTGCTCTTTTATAACCAGAGTATAACTATCTATATTAAGACTTCTTGGAATAGCGGTTCCAACGCTTGATATTTCATCAAGAGAGTCTTCCCTTTGTGGGTCAGCAAAGCAATAATCTTCATTTGGGCCGAATGCATAAATTGTTTTCTTATACCCTTCGCCGGTTTTAATCAATGCATTTTCTGTTGAAATCTCCAATGCAGAATCGCCATCATCAGCGTCATCAAGCAGGTAAATCCTCATGTTCTCATAATCAGCATCGTGCAGTGTTAAATTTATGCTTAAAGGCCCTAATTCAGTGATAGAATCAGTATAGAGTTTTAATTCCCTGTGATTGACCAAGCCAAATGAATCTGTTGTTATGAAATATTTGAAATCTGATTCAGTATCAATGAAATCGTTGTCAGCGATGCGTTCACTGTTTTCAAATATGAACACAGTTGCTTTTTCATTGCTTATGTCCTTAACAAATACGTAATAGCCAGATAGTTGTTTCATTTTTTCTTTTTCTATTACTGCTGAAACACCATCGAGTTCTACATTTATCTGGGTCTGGGTTAAACCAGTCACACTTAAATCTATATCATTTATCGTATCGCTTTCCCCTGCTTCTTTTGTTGTGTTAACCAAAAGATTTCCGAATATTATTTCTGAAGGGTTTTTTTCAAGAATCCATCTTTCTTCTGATAAAAAATAAACTTTATGAGGCCAGTCTTTGTTCAAATCCTTGTTCATGTATGTTCCGATATTAAATGCTCCTGAAGGCACGCAAAAGTATATTCCGTAATCGTCTCCCTGCATCTTAGCGCCTGTATATGTTATTTTTTCCCTGCCGTAATTGCCGTCAAGATAAATTTTATGCAATAAAGCCATATCCAAAAAAGTGATTTCCTCGTTGCCTATGTCAGAATATAACGTGTATGAATTCCTTATACCCTCAAATATTTCTGAAGTAAAGGACAGTTCTGCTGTGTCCGGCGATTCCGGACAGGTTATTTCCGGACAATCTGCTGTTGTGTTGCAGGGCGGGCATGTAAATTCAGCTGGCCCTTCGTCAATGACTTTACCTGTAGGCATTGCCATGTCTACAACAGCATAACCAAAACCCAGAACCGCAAAGATAAGAATAAGATAAGCTAAAAGTTTGTAATTCCTTTCTGAATATGCCTTATACTTGTACTTGTACGCCATTTCACACCCCATTAAGTTATTAATAGCTAAGTTTTTTATAGTTTATCCAGAAACATACTTATAATGATTATAATGGAGAAGACAGAAACTATAGAAAAATTTAAAAAATTTGTCCTGAGCATGAAAAATGACGATAAAACAGCGATTATCCACCATACAGACGCAGATGGCGTATCGTCAGGAATCATTACAGCAAAGGCAATAGAAAGACTGGGAAAGGCACCGGCAGAGCTTGTACTTGCCTGCGACAATACAGAAAAAAACATCGAGAGCGCGGCAAATAAAATCAAAAAACATGGAATAAACAAACTCATCGTAACAGATATTGCCCTGGACAGCCATCAGAAAATCGTTGAAAGTATGGAAAAATCCGCTGATTTGCTGATAATAGACCATCACAAGAGCGAACCACACAAATTTAACAAGACTGTTGTGGTCAAGCCGCATATGTTTTCTGATATTTCAAGCGAGCAATACTGCGCATCCAAAATGTGTTATGACTTATTTTCAGAACTAACTGATATCTCTGATCTGGACTGGGTCTGTGCTGTTGGTATAACCGGCGATTCCGGCGTTAAGACGTGGAATGATTTTTTGCTGGAAGTTGCAGAGAAACGCAAAGTCAAAACCGGGGACAGCTGGTTTGATACAAAATTCGGTGCGGCTGCGGGCATGGTAACCTCTGCATATGCTGTTAACAAAAACAAAGGAATAGAAG
>DAOVKX010000016.1 GCA_030631505.1 Candidatus Nanohaloarchaea archaeon | reverse complement strand
GTTTTGTTGAACTGTGTTTTTTCCATATCCTAAAAAATTTGCGTTGCAAATTTTTGGGACCTCAAAATGCTTTGCATTTTTAAGGTATACAACCACTCTTGGTTTTTTAATTTTTGTTTATTTATTAACGTAATTGTATATATAATAAAGAGAGTTAGTCAAATAATTTGTATATATAGTAAAAGTCATAACTTTTTAGACTAATGACTTTTCCATATAGATTAAGGTCTATTTGTTTTTGATTTAGTTTGTCTGCTTATTAACGACTTAACTATAATTACAGAGGCACTTAAATGGAGAGGATAAGTACTGGCGTAAAACAGCTGGATAAATGCATAGAAGGCGGTTTTCCGGCAAATTCAACGATACTGGTTGTCGGGCAGCCGGGCGTTGGCAAGACTACGTTTGCGCAACAGTTTATGCACTGCTGTTTAAAATCGAATATTTCAGGCACTTACATAACACTTGATACACCTGTGGAGCAGATTAAGAGGAGCATGCATTATTTTGGTTATAATTTTGGCAAAGCCAAAGGTAAGAACCGGTTCATAGACGCGTATTCATGGAGGAGCGGAAAACCTGTAGAAGGGAAATACAGTGTGCAGGATCCCAGTGACTTAAACAAATTAAATATGATGTTTGTTGACGCGCAGCAGGGGCTAAGAACCAGAAGGAGATATTTAATAGTGGATTCAGTATCAACACTGTTTTTGTATTCAGGCAATGAACTTGTAACAAGATTTTTGCAGGTTCTGGCGTCGAAAGCAGAGGCATTGAATATGGTTACACTGTTCCTTGTAGAAGAAGGAGTTCATGACTCGAGAACAATCTCAACTCTTAATTACCTGAGCGACGGCCTTATTGAGATGCGGATTAATGGCGATGAAAGATTTTTTAAAGTTTCAAAAATGCTTATGACAAAACACTCCATGGACTGGATAAAGTTTGAAATAAGCAAGGGGGCGGGAGTGGTATGAATCTTTTCGATGTTTTACTGGTAGCGGGATTGTGCATGGGTGCTGTAATATTAATATCAATACTTTATGCGTTTTCAAAGATGGAGCAGATTAAACAGGTTCCGCGCATCTGGAATTTTCTGGCAGTATCTTTTGCAGGTTATATAATCTACCTGAGTCTGTTTGTTTTTACAGTGTTTAAGCCGATAACCTTTGGTAACTTCGCGTTGCTCCTGGCTTTAGTATTATTTTTAAGCACACTGTTTTTGTTTTTGGGAGTGTTCAATTTATGGAGAGTGTTCAGAATATGATAACAGAAATATTTTATGGCATGTCCGCTGTTTTTGGATTGGTCTCTTTAATATTATGCCTGGATATAATCAAGAAGTTATCTCCGATGATAAGAGTGCCTGGATTGTGGTTTGCGCTTATAACCGGGTTTGCTCTGATTACCAGTACAATTATATTGAAAGTTTACAGGATTTTTTATGCTGTTGAATCAACATACAACCTGGAAAATGTTTATTTCTTTCTGGGCACTCTGTTGATATTACTTGTTTTGATAAAGGTATGGAGGGGGAGCTGTAGATGACGCATTATAAATCTTTTTTGCACGCTTTGCACGGTATTTATTACAAAGGCGAGAAAAAGGGGACGAAAGCAGGGAGGCAGAAACTGGGCGATTTTGTCAGCATTAACTTTGTTCAGGAATTAATTTATTCGCTGGAACAGGTTTCTCTGGGAACCGAACAGTTACTGTATTTTGTCGGCAAAAAGTACGGCAAGGATGTTGCTGCAGAATATATCAAGGGGCGGGACAAAAAGAAAATTTTAAAACAGATTGGAAGCCACTTTGAAAAAAACAAAGTTGGCCTTCTGGAAATAGTTAACGTTGAAAAGAAGAGAGTTGTGGTAAGGATTAAGGAATGCGCTATAAGCCATAATGCGCCCGGTGTTAGTACGCCTGTGTGCTTCTTTATTTCAGGATTCCTTGCAGGAGTAATTGAAAAAAAACTGAAGAAATCGTGCATAGTAAATGAAACGATGTGCTGTGCATTGGGCGATGATTTTTGCGAATTTATAATAAGGGAGCAGGATTAATCAATCCTGTCTTTTTTTATAACTTTCATTAATTTATCCCTTTCTTTGTAATACATAGAAATATATCTTGCGACATCCACGAAGCCGCTAATTTTATTTTTGTGAAGCCATTTAAGGACGTCGTTTCGCTCTTTTATTGAGTTTTCTATATCGTTTAATGGAATTCCCTGCTCTGTGCTTATTTTCTCAAGAAGGGTTCCCGAGTCCCTCATGAATTTGTCTGAGAGAGGAGACCATGAGAATATAGTGCTTTCTCTTGCTTTTCCTGTTTTCGAGTCGACATCTTCTATGGAAACAAGTTCCTTTACCCTCCTTGCGCTTTTTCCGAACTGAAGTGCGTGCGTTATGATGATAACAATGTCCAGTGCCTCTATGAGTCCCGGGGATAAATTTATCGGAGGCGTTTCGAGCCGTTTTATAATTTCATCTACTGAGCCGGCATGGATTGTGCCGAATGAAGGGTGCCCGGAGGCCATACCCTGAAACAAAACAGATGCTTCTTCCCCTCTTACTTCCCCTACTATTACATAATCGGGGTTCTGCCTGAAAGATTCCTTAAGCAAATCAAACATTGATACTTCCCCATATTTTTTTGAACCCAAGACACTGACTCCGAAGCCAACTCTTGCGACAGAAGGTATCCAGTTCTGGTGAGGTATGTTCAGTTCCCGTGTGTCTTCGATTGAAACAATTTTGTCTTCAGGAGGGATAAAGGTGACTATTGCGTTTAGGAATGAGGTTTTTCCGGCGCCTGTTCCACCTGAAACCAGTATATTCTTTTGATGTTCTATGGCAAACCACAGGTAGGCAAGCACTTCTGAGGAGGCAGTTCCAAGTTCCATCAGGTCTATTACGCTGTAGGGAACTTTCCTGAACCGCCTTATGGAGAATGTAGGCCCTTTTGTTGTAACGTCCTTTGCCAGCGTTGCCTGCACTCTTGAACCGTCCGGAAGACTGCCATCCAGAAGCGGCTCTGCGTAGCTTATATACCTGCCTGAGCGTTCTGCCAGCTTTACGACAAAGTTCTTTAGTCTTTCTTCATCTTTAAATATTACATTTGTTTTCAGTGAGCCATATTTTTTATGGATTATATACAGAGGTATATTGACCCCGTCACATCCGATGTCTTCTATAAATTCATCATGCATTAATGGTTCAATTTCGTTTAGCCCGATGAAATTAATATATACATAATACATAAGCCGGGTGTATTGCCCTTTCTTTAGCTTTACGCCATATTCATCAAGAACATGTTTTGTCCTTTCCTGAATGTAATCCAGCAGTTTAGCCCCTTTCTTTAAGCTTTCCAGATCAATTTCAAGAGTCTTGGACAGCCCCTCTTCTATTTGTTTATAAATTTTTTGTTCCTGAGGCGTCAAGCCCGGCTGGATTATGTTGTAAACCAGGCATTTTTCTTCATCGTTCCACTTTATTGAAGCATATGCAAAGGGCTGAAGCAAGGGGTATATGACATCCATTTTGGAAATGTCTTTTACTGCCGGGAGAATTATTGCCTGTTTTGACTCTACAACAAGAAATTTTTTCATCTCACTAAAGAGTTTTTCTTTTTTTATTTTTGATTCATCCACTTTTCTTCTCAGCCATCCTCTTAACTGCATCTGTTAACTCCCACCGATATGTCGAAAAAGACGAGCGCCTAAAACCATTTGCTTTAGCTGTTATTTACGTATCTTGGCACGCTTAAAAAAACCTGAAGGGTTCTTTAGTTTCTAAAGATTTACAAAGTAAATCTTGGAACCCAGAAATCTATGATTTCTTAGGTTCTTGAAATCTCGGATTTCAGAACCCAAAACCTTTGGTTTTTAGGTCCAAAAAAATCCAAAGGATTTTTTAGTGTTTTTTACGCCTTTCACTATAGAATTTAACGTTGCCTTCTTATATTTCTTTTCGTATGGTCAACGCCGCTTTTTTTGACTATGCCCCTGTGCCTTGCACAGGAAGGACATGCATGCATTTTATGGGATTGTGTGCTTATTTGGTTTCTGTCCAGTTCCCGTCTAAGTACAGGGTCGTTTATCCTGAACCCCCTGAAGACTGCAATTGTTTTATGTTTTGGAACTTTTCTCCCGCAAAAAGAACAAAATACTGTTGACTGCTGACCTCTTCCGGTCTGATGATATCCTCTTTTGTATGGAGCTTTGCTTATTGGCATTGAATTCCCATATAGTATCTGTATGTATAAGTATAAAAATGTGCTGTGTTATTTTATGATGGAGCGCTGCACAGGCGCAGTTTACAAATATTTTCTATACATATAATGAATGCCATGAAGTTAATTATACAACTGCAATCTGTTAGTTTAACAGATTGTATATAAATGCACAGAAAAATTATATAAGACTGCAATTAACATATAATTAGGTGGTTTTATGGAAATGGTGAAAGTTGGCATACCTGGTGTGGATGAGGTGCTGGAAGGCGGAATACCAAGAACGCATGCAGTTCTTGTTGCCGGTCCTGTGGGTTCAGGCAAAACGCTTTTTGGCCTGCAGTATTTATGCAATGGCATCAAGAACAAGGAAAAAGGGTTATTTGTTTCTTTTGAGGAGGACCTTGAGGATATACTGCGCAATACAGAGAACACACCTTTTAATATAAAAAAGCATACTGATGAGAAAAACCTTATGTTTGTTAAATATGACCCATACAAGTATCAGGATTTAATCGGGATTCTTAAAGCCAATATAGTCGAACATGAAATAAAAAGAGTTGTTATTGATTCCATAAGCGCGTTAAATTTGTATATAGAGAACCAGAAAGATATAAGAATTGCAATGGTGGAGTCAAAGAAACTGTTGAAACGGTTTGGGTGTACACCGTTTTTTCTTGGTGAAATTATGCTTGATACGCCAAATAAATTAAGCACATATGGTGTTGAGGAATTTGTAGCGGACGGGATAATCATTTTATATTATACAAAGACAAATACCGAATACACCAGAAGTATGTCTGTGTTGAAGATGAGAGGTGTGTCCCACAGCAAGAAAGTTCACCCGTTCAGAATTAGTGACAAGGGCATAAAGGTTTATTCCAGAGAAGAAGCTTTCGTTAAATTTTGATTCGGGTTAACGAATGAAAAAGAAGAACTTAGACAAAAAAAGGATTTCAAAAAAAAGAGAGAATATAGTTTTTGGCTTATTGAACTTGTTTGGCTTTAAAAAAGAAAGCGGGGTGTCTCCAGAGTCAGAAGTCCTGCAACTGAAGGATGAACTGGACTCTTTGAACCTTCTGCCTCCGGAAGAGAAAAAGTCAAAAAAACCATTTTTGGAATCGCTGAAGGAAACAGTAAAGCCCCTTCTGATGCTTGACTTTGGCAAAGTTAACTCTGCAGTTTCTGATTTTATGTGCTCTTATTTCCCGGAATATTTTAAACCATTAAAAAAAGCAGTGACTACTGCAAATATATCAGGAATGCCTGGGTTGTATATAGGAAAAACAGTTATATTCAGCATTGTAGCTGCGATTTCTGCCTTTTTTGTTGTTCTTTTTAGAGTTCTTACTGCTGAGTACAGCATGGTCTGGGGGGCGTTGAGTTTACTGCTTTTACCTCTTTTTACAGGTTTTTTGATTTTTTTATTTCTCTATTTATACCCTTTCCAGAAAACGAGCGGCAGGAGGTCAAATATAGACGCCAATCTGCCGTTTGCAATAAATCACATGGCTGCTGTAACCTCTTCCGGCGCGCCTCCTGAGCAGGCCTTCCGGATGCTTGCAAAGTTTAAGGAGTATGGAGAGGTCACTGCTGAGGCAGGGGTGATTGTGAGACAGATAGACCTTTTTGGTGAAGACATAACATCTGCTTTGAGACATGCTGTGGAAAGGACACCTTCTGAGCAGATGAAGGAACTGCTTTATGGAGTTCTTGCCATTATAGAAAGTGGGGGGAATTTAAGGGAGTACCTGAACGAGATGGCAGAAGTTTCACTTTTTAACTATAAATTGTCAAGGAGAAGATACGTTGAAACATTATCTACTTATGCAGATATATATACTGCTCTTCTTATAGCAGCACCGCTTTTCCTGGTTGCTATTTTAGCTGTTATGAATATAATACCCGGCTCGACTTTACCTGGTGGGATTTCGATAGATATGGCGTTGTTCATGGGCGTTTATATTATTATCCCAGGGCTGAACCTGTTTTTCCTTGCGTTTTTGACTTATACACAACCGCGGACATAGTGATTTTATGGCTATAGATTTCATACCGAGTTATGTGAAGGGGTTTAAAAGAGGAGAGTTGATACTCATTGGAGTTTCTGGCGGTTTTGGGATTATTCTTTTTTTCCTGAACATTTTTCTGGTTGCCCGTTATGAGGGCGCAGCATCATCGGCTGTTAACATAATTGTGGTTCTGGCTATTGCTTTCCCGTTTGCTCTGATGCAGTACAAAAGGTATAGAATGTCCAAGGATATAGAACGAAAATTTCCTGACTTTATGAGAAATATTGTTGAGGGGATACGCGGTGGCATGTCCCTGCCCCTGGCCATAAATTATGCTGCGAGAAGCGATTATGGCGCTTTGACGCCTCATGTGAACCGTATTGTCGCCCAGATTTCATGGGGTGTCCCATTTGAAAAGGCGCTGGCTAATTTTACCGAGTCAGCAAGAAGTTTGACAATCAACAGGGCGGTTTCCACGATTATTGAAACGCACAGGTCAGGCGGGAATATAGCGGAAGTTCTGGATTCCATTACCAAATCCATAATTGAACTGGAAAAAATCAGGAATGAGCGGGAATCCAGAATTTACAGCCAGATGCTGCAGGGGTATATTATATTCTTTGTTTTTATAGCAATTATGGTGGGAATACAGAGATTTCTGTTGCCTTCCCTGCAGTGGGGCCAGACCAGTATAACAGGCACGGATGTTATAGAAGCAACAAAGACTGCAGAACTTACGTCATTATATGCGGTACGGTTTAAGCATCTGGCTACACTCCAGGGCTTTTTTTCGGGCCTGAGCATCGGAAAGCTTGCTGAGGGGACAATATCCGGCGGCTTGAAGCACGCTCTTATACTGGGCTCTATAGGATACATTGCTTTATTTGGCTCAACTCTTATTTAACGCAAAATATTAGTAAAATCCATAATTTAATATACAAACTGACATTGATGTTTTGGTTTAATCTGTAAAGAATTTATGTCAGCGAGTATAGATTTATATACAATACTAGGTAATATAAATTACGTGAGTTCATGAAAAAGAAAGGCATTTCACCGTTAATTTCTGTTGTTCTTTTAGTGGTTTTTACAATTGCAATAGCGACTATGGTAATGAACTGGACAAAGGGCTATACGCGGGACACCACAGAGACAATGGATGAATCAAGCGAGGAACTTCTGGATTGCTCAAAGGTCAGTGTTAAAATAACAGATGTGTTTATAACATTAAACTCAGGCGGAGATAATGCCACAAGAGTGTTTGTTTCAAATGAGGGAGTTAGTACCACAATATCTTCTGCTTCTGTTTATAATACAAGCGGAGCGGTATGCCCGTTAAACATAAGCAATACAGGTACTTTGGATAAAGGTGCGATTGTAATGCTGGAAAATAATAGCTGCAATGTATTCAATAAAGACTGCAGTAATTTTCACAAGGCAACAGTTACTACGCCCTGCGCTGGTGGGGGGGATGATTTTACTATTCAAAGTAATGTTGTTTGCAACCTTGACTGAATCTATAAGTGATTAAAATGAGAAAGGGTATTTCCCCATTGATTGCAGTTGTTATTATTGTTGCGATAGCGATAGCGCTTGGAGGGCTTGCAACAGGGTGGTTTAAGACACTCTTCAAAGACATTACAGGCAATGTTGATGCCACCCAGGGAGAAGCCAATGCATGTAGCAACAGCTGGATAAAGATTTCGAAGGTGATTATTAATTCCACATCCGGCAATGTAAAGGTCTGGGTTGATAACATAGGTTTGAACGAGGTGACTCTGAAACAGGCAACTCTTGTTATAAATAACGGGACTTCATGCTCCATTGGAATATCAAATTCGACTCTGCCCGTTGGTGAAATCAAGAGATTAAATGCGACATGCGATATTTTTACGGCAACATGCTCAAATTTCAATGATATCAAGGTGACTACAACATGTCCTGGAGTCTCTGACGAATATAACCGTTATGATTCAGATCCCACCTGCAACACGTAATAGTAATAGCTTATTTATTGTGACAAGGGTAAATAATATGAACTTCCTCGAAGTTCAATCACGTGCATATTAACCTATCGGTTAATATTGCGCTTGCAATTGGTTAAACAGAACATTCAAAGTTTAATCATGTGCATACCGAAAGCAAGTTTCGGTATTGTTCTTGCAGTTGGTTAAATGGAACTTTCTCCAAGTAGATTAAAAATGCTTTGCATTTTAGGCCTAAACATTAGTTAAACCTTAGATGTCCCTGAAGTTTGATCTAAAAAGCTATGATCTTGAGATTTATTGAATATACTGATGAATAAACTGTGTGCTAAGGGTAAATAATATAAACAACTTAATGCGTAAATAATATAGTAAGGTGTTCAGTGATGAGAAATAAGAACAAGAAGGGAGTTTCTCCTTTAATTGCTGCTGTACTTCTGATAGCGTTCACTATGGCGATAGCAGCGATTTTGACTGCATGGGTAACTTCGTTTACGACAGAGCAAAAAGAGCAGTCAGAGGAGTTCAGCGAACAAATTTCCTGCAGCGGGCAGTCATTCAGGACGGATTCAGATTTTACTGTTTATTATCCAGCAGATGGCGTCTTTCAAGTCAGAATAAAAAATACAGGGAATAGGGGCCTATATATAGATGAATATAGGGTGTGGGTACCAAGTTCAAGTACTCCTGTAGTGGGTTCAAATTTTGCTTATAAACATTCAAATGGCACTTGGGTGGATAGTGTTAACAGAACAGAAACTATTTCAAAGAATATGCTTTCTGGAGAGATAAATATATCAGTTTCAGAGGAACCGACAAAGGTGCAGTATTCTTTAACGAAGTGTGAAGGTGTGTATGACAGCGTAACGAGGCCTTCCGGTGGCTGGAGTGCTTCGTGAATAGGGATTGCATCCCTATAACCCTGCGTACGACCTAAAAAATTGTTTTACAATTTTTGGATCCCAAAAATCTCTGATTTTTTAGGATTAACAACATACTTTATTCAGTTGGTTCTTGTACTGTTAATTGAACTTTTTCACCCCTATAACCCCGTATCCGATTAACTTTACTGCGTAGTTGGTCAAAGTTAATCAAAATTGTTTCACCCCAACCTCTATATCCGATTAACTTTTCTAAAATTAATGAAGTTAACCAATCGTTTCACCCCTATAACCCCACAATGATTAACTTCACCATATAAATCGATGAAAGTTAATCAAATTTGTTTCACTTTATTACTCTATGTCTGATTATTTATGCAGGTCGGGTTAATCGAACATGATATTCAGTTACTTAGATAGCTATTTCTTGTTGTGCTGTGGGATTAACTATTTATGCAGTTGATACAAAAAGAATATTATGAAAGGAATATCGCCTCTTATCTCTTCGGTTATTTTAGTTGGAATTACACTTTCTGTGGCATTGTTTATAGTGCCGTGGTACCAGAATCTTGCAAAAGAGCAGACTGATATTGCATCAAGCAGTTCGAATATTGAATGCGCTTATGTTACCCTTAATGATGTCAGCCCGACTTATACTTCTGCAACACATAAATTAAGTTTCCAGATAGAAAATACCGGCTCTTCAAGCGTCATAATACAAAGAATCCAGATAATATATGACAGCGGCACCCAGGTTGAAGGCAACTATACTTCAACGACTCTGGTTGGCGGCGGACTGACGTCTGTATCAATAACTCAAGCCACGAATGGCTCAAACATAGACAGTGCAATAGATTCTGTGAGGGTTGTCACTTCCTGCCCTCAAGCCGGCTTCACAATCAGCGGAGATTCCATAAGTGGGGCGACTTAGGAATATTTATAATCCCCAAAGTTAATCTATTATATTATGAAAAAAGGAGGAACGCACATAGACTGGGTAGTTGGGTTGATATTCTTTCTGGGGTTTGTTACAATCACTTTTTACTATATGGCTTACATCGCGTATCCGAAGTTTCCGTTTGAGAGAGCGCTGAAACTGGAGGGTATGAGAATTGCAGATGCTGTCGTGGATGAAACAGAATGGTCTGTTTACAGAACTCCTGTCCTTGTAACTTTTTCCAACACAACCGTGGACTGGCCGTTTGAACTTTATTTTCAACTCTCTGAGCTGACTGACTTAAATTCAATTGTTGTTCTGGATGAAAATAAAAGCGAAATTTATTCGGAGTTCAATTCAACAGAAAACAAAATTATGTTTGTTTCAAATATCACAGGCAATATGCGGTTTTACGCGGTCCGCACAGAAAACACAACGCTTTCACCAAGGAGTTACACGACAGATTTGAGCCGGAATGGCCTGCAGGTTAATAATTCGAAAATCAATGTTTCATTTTCTGATTCAGGAGTCGATTCCCTGCAGTTTAACGGCTCTGAATTTCTTAGCGCTTCAGGCATTATTATAGGAACCTCATCAACTCCAAGCATATCAAATGGAACAATCCGGGCAAAGGTCCAGTATCCTGAAGGAAATGTTGTAAAGGTTTATGCCAATAATTCAAGAATATTCTTTTCTTCCAATTCAACTTATGATGCAGGCCTACAATTGTCAACAGCATTTACAAATTTTTACAATGGCTCTGCTGAGACATTCAGCAGTCTAGGGCAGGTTTATCAGGGCACACGGGATTTTATTGATGTTTATTCTGGTAATGGAATAACTATAATATCTGAGGACACGGTTTTTACTGTGAGCAATTTTGCAGGTTACAGGCAGATTAATTTAAGCTCTGCTTCAGATTTTGAGATATATCTTCACAGTGGAGATTATAATGCAGGGATTAAAGAAAACACAACATATTTAAACCCGCCAACTGCCCTGTACTCAATGACTGATAAAATCCGTGGAGTATCTCAGGATAAAATCGATGAACTGATGGCAGAAGAGCAGACAGCTCTTGAAAACAGACTCGGGATAAAAGATATGGGTTTCAACATATCTTTTGATGATACCTTGGGCTAAATTCCCTGGAAATTATTTTTCCGGACCAGGATTTTCTGTTCTGAGTGCCCGACTTTCCAGTGGTTCATGAATTTTCTGATAGCTGCTGCATTTTTCAGAGGGACTATCAGGCATCCTTTGCCCTTGAAACTCCCGTTTAATTCGCTTAAAATCCCGCTGTTCTTTTTTCTTCCCTTTAGTGCGTGCACGAATCTTACTTTCTGGTGCTTGTCCAGGCCTTTTAGGGAATAATCAATCAATAAACAGGACTCTGCCCCGGCAATGTTGTTCATAAAATCCTTGTTTTTCACACTGTATCCTGAATCAAACAGCTGGAAGTGGTCAATATCGCTGTGAATGTTGCCGGCTACAACAGATTTGATATTGAAGTTTCCTATTGCACATATGTTTTCTGTTATTTCCTTTATCTTTGCATAGTCGTTGTCTTTAAAAATCAGGTAAATATCTTCAGTTTTTGTCAGATTTTCGTTCCAGTTCATGATTATTATATCTGCGAGTGAGTCTTCATTTCTTAAAACATCGTCCAGTTCCCAGTCAACATCCATCAGTTTGTTTTCCTTTACTTTTTCAACACTGAATTTAAGCGAGTCAAGATCATCTGGTCTCTTTCCAAAACTCCAGAACTTTATCAATGGAACACCTGTGTATTTATTAGTTTAATGAGTATATATGCCTTATTTGTTAATAATTTACATACCTGTTTGAGCATAGAATTACATTAATTATTTACAGTTGCGGTTTTTATTCTTATAAAACGGTTAAAAACAAATATTAAGCCCGGTCTAACCGAAAAGTCTTCTTTTAAACCTCTGATTTAGTCAGGTAAGCCAGATTAAACCTTTTTTAAAAAATCAGACCAATAACCGGCTTTGTTTCTAAAACCGAAATGCATATAAACTGGTCAGGTTTATAGAATCAAACGTGTTGTCTTGAGAAGTGGTATTAGATGTTGTTTTGTAATGAATGCATAATCAGGAATAGATTTTTTTCTTCAGGCATGAAGACTGATGAAGCGAAATTTCTCAAAAAGTTTTACTCTCCTCTTCAAGACTTTTCAGACAACACACCTTTTTCTTCAGAAAGAACGCTGATGAGTCTGTCTTATATTTTCAGGTATGTGGGTGCGGTCTAAAATGGGACAGAAAAAGAAGGACAAATCAAACTTATATACAACAAGAAATGTGGCAGGCGTAGTTCTTGCTTTAGTGTTGCTGATAGCGATAGCGTTTGTGATAACAAGCCCTGAAGAGCCTGAAATTTCTGGGGGAATTATAGAGCAGGGAGCTTCTTGGGATAAGGTTGAGAATACTGATGGAAGCATTACTTTAACTCTTCATTCTGGTGTAAGAAATGTTTATGAGGACGGAGAATGGAAACATGTTGAGGATGCAGGAAGTTTGAAAGATAAAGGTTTTGATGTTGTTTATCTGGAAGAAGATGATAATTATCTGATTGACATTATTGATTTTAATTATACTTATATAAAACTTCAGGTGGGTTTAGGAGAAAGAAGCAGTGAATTTAACAAAAACATACCAATCAAACTGCTGGAATTAAATGAGAATTTTGATGAGGCTAAATTTAGGAAAGAACATCCTAATGAGGAGATAAGTTTTAAGGACAGGCATTTTTCCAAAAAAGAAATATACAAGAAATTTGCTGATGTAAATTCCAAGCACATAATTGAATTTACAAAAGAAGATGGATTTAATTTAAACAGCTTGATCCAGTTCGGGGAGAATTCCACTACTATACAACTGCAGGATGCTGATACTGAGAATTTGGAAGATGCAGAAGTCTTGGAAGAAAATCCTATCTGGAATTATGGTGCTTGGACTGAGTCTATGGAATGCGGGTATTATGGCAGTCTGCCATCGAGAGCCTATATTAAATTTAACATAACTTCATTAAGCGGAAAGAGCATAACTAATTCTACTCTCTGTCTTTTTGTCCATCTAAATGAGTATGATACCGGGGAAAACATAAATGTGGATGTGATGGAACTTGATAATCAAACATGGGGAGAAGGAAATTTATCAGGTGCTGATTGTATACCTCCGGAGTGTTGTGATAATGGTATAACGTGGAATACCCAACCGGGAGGATTAGGAAATCTTATTTATACAAACGATAGTTTTGATGGAGATGACGACGACTTTTGGATATGCTTCAATGTTACAAGCTGGGTTGGGAACCAAGTGGACAACAACAAGGATAATGTTAGTTTTATGATAAATTCTACATCTGATGGTGATAATATTGGAACTGACAATCTATTATTTAGGCCAAAAGATTACGCAGCTGATGCATCACTAAGACCTTATATAAACATAACTTATACTGAAATCATCCCAACAATCCACGTAAACCAACCAGAAAACATCACATACAATAACAACACAGTCAACCTTGAAGTAAGTGCAGATGAAACTATTGATACATGGGTATACCAGATGAGCGGAAATGGCACAAACTATACTTTTACACCGAATACAACTATAACATTTAATGGGGGAACCAATTATCTGGAAGTCTGGGCTAATGACAGTGCAGGAAATATTGGATATAATATTACTTATTTTACTGTGGATACAACAAAACCATCCATTCAATTCGTTGAGCCAACACCTACACCAAATGGAACTTCTGTTTCCCAGGATTATATTGAAGTGAACGTTTCCCTGTCGGAACTTGGGGACACATGCTTTCTGGATTGGGATCCTCCTGTAACAAGCTCTGTGACATATATTGGAAGCGTGAATATTACAGAACACGTATCTGCTTCGGAGCCAATACCTCCTGTTTCAAGGCAGGTCTGCAGAACAAGTAATGGGGTTATATGGGTTGCTTTCCAGAACACAACATTGGATTCAGTAATAATAGCAAATTCTTCTGATAACGGAACAACATGGGGTTATTATCAGCCGGTGAGTGACAACGTAATAATGCAGGGGATTGACTGCTACGGAAGCAATATAGTTTCTGTCTGGATAAATGGAAGCGGATTTATCTCAATATTATGGTCAGATGATTCAGGAAACAGCTGGACAATGGAATCAGTAAATGCCAGCCCGCATTACGCTGATTCCAACTTTGGGATATGGACAATGCAAAACAATGTGACTTATCTGATGGTTCAGAATTCATCAACAAGCGCCCTAGTTTTCAGGACAACAGACATAGGAACTAATTGGGGAAGCCCAACAGTAGTTACAATAGTGGATCCAAGCCTTGGATTTTCTTCATTTGATGTCTTAAAAATGGTTGTGCTGGGAAGCGGTGATTCGAGCGACAACGTTTTCCTGTTTGCTGTAAACAGCACACCAGACATAATAATGTATAAGTCAACAGATGCAGGTTCCAGCTTCTCTGAAACGGTAATCTACCAATCTGTCAACCTGAAAAATGGGGACTCGTTCTGGTGCAATGGATACGGAAATGATATCTGGTGTTTTGGGACCAACTTCACTGTTTTAACTCCACCAACCAACAATGAAAAATGCGCATATCATTCCAGCGACAAAGGCTCTAACTGGGATTCGGTGGATTGCGACACAACAGGATACTGCAATAGGGGTATTCTTGACTCAAGCGCAATAGTGGACACGGCGAATGGAGAAGCTTACTATGTAATGGACTGCGACAACAAAACAGGAGCGACTGATTACCATTTGTTGCAGATAGTGAAATGGAACGGCTCCTGGCAGGAGCCGGTAAACCTGACGGAATGGAGTGCAAAACCAGATTATTACTATATGCCTCATGCAAGCAAGACATTTTATTCAGACATAATAGACATAGTGGCAGTTGACTATGATGACATGAATCTTACGTATTTCGGAGTTCAAATATCTAGCGGTGCAAGTAAATGGACCAACTACACTATGGCAATGTCTGCAGACAAGCGTTCAGCTTACTACAACAAGACAGGGTTGACTGAGGGAACAACGTATTACTGGAAAGTATGGTGCAACGACAGTGCCGGCAATCCTAATGCTACAGGCATATGGGGCGCTACAGTTGACACAACTGCGCCAACAGTATCAACAGATTCACCAGCAAACAACACATGGGACACAGACGGAACTGTCACATTCACATTCAGGACCAATGACAGCACAACTTCAATAACCAACTGCTCGTTATATGCCAACTTCTCAGGTGTATTC
>DAOVKX010000049.1 GCA_030631505.1 Candidatus Nanohaloarchaea archaeon | reverse complement strand
CAACAACAGATAAAGCTTTTGTTAAGTTCAATAAAATTTGAGTTCCCATGACGATATGGGGTTCAGTTGTCCGCGGACAGAGAAAGTTGCAAAAAATGATAACGCATGTTATATTCAATTTTTAGATTTGAGAAAAAAAGAAAAAACCCCTTATCAAAACATTTATATCTCTATGAATTTATCCTTGAAATATGATAGTTAATAAGCTTGAATTTTTATTGATGAATAATCCTATTAGAACCTATATCCAAGATAGACTTGAAGCTAAAAGATTAAGAAAATTATCTTCATTACCATCAGGCAAGGTTGTTTTAGAAATTGGATGTGGGAATGGTACTGGAGCTAAATTAATCAAAAAATATTTTTCTCCTAAAGAAATTTATGCTGTTGATTTAGACGAAAGAATGATTAAATTGGCTAAAGAAAATAATACTGACTCATCAATATATTTTGAGGTTGGAGATGCTTCAAGTCTAAAATATAAATCCAATCAATTTGATGCTATTTTTGATTTTGGAATTATTCATCATATTCCTAATTGGAAAGATTGTTTGAAAGAATTAAAAAGAGTGTTAAAACCAGGCGGGAAATTGATTTTAGAGGATTTATCAATAGAAACATTTAATGGGTTTTTTGGATGGTTCATGAAGAAAACTCTCAAACATCCTTATGATACAATGTATAAAAGAAATGATTTTATTGATTATTTGAAAACTTTAGATTTTAACATAGTAAGGGAACAATCTTATCATCCAATGATAAAATATTTTGTTGTTATCGCAAAAAAATAAGGGGCTTTTTCTTAAATATAGTCTGCTTCGCAGAGATTTATAATATTTCTCAAATCTAAAAACTCTAAAATTTTCCTTCGGAACGTTGGCACTAAATTTTAGTCCTTCGGAGAATATAACAGGAATTTAACGGTTCCGAAACCTTGCAGGTTTCTTCGTCCAAATTTTTTCCTGCGGAAAAAACTTCTTTAAAGTGTGGTGTTAGATTCATCACATAGAATGCTTATGTATTCCCCTATTTCCTCTCTGTCAATCGCTCAAACTGGAAAAAATCCCCATTCTTTATATATTAACAGACATAAATATAAATCATAAAACATATTTTGGAAGAGTGGGCTCTATGAAAAAAATAATAATCTTCGCAGTAGTTTTGTTTATTATCGTTGCATCTCCCTTAGCTTTTGCAGACACATGCTCAGATGGTATCCAAAATGGAGACGAAGAAGGTATTGATTGCGGAGGAAACTGTCCAAATGAGTGCTACAATGAAGTGAAAGTAGATGTTTATACAACAGGGGATTTATTCTACACAACTTTTGATATTAGCCCTACAGATGAAATAATTGTTTTATGGGGCGACCAAAGCACAAGTTCTTCCTTAAGTAGGAGGATAGATGCGCGAAGATTTGATTTGGATTTAAATCCATTATCAGATGAATATCAAGTTTCACCAGACATTCCATGCGGAGGTCACCAAAAAATTGGTTTTGCAGATGACGGCTCGTATGTTATTTCTCATCAGTGCCATAGTTCATATCCAAATTATATTGATATCTACAATAGCGATCATACTGTTAGATATGACAACAAAGTTGTTGGCAATTGGTATGGGCTGACTGGCTTAAGTGTTGACGCAGACGGCAGTTTCTGGCTAGCAGGAATGCTGTCTATTGGGGATTGTAAAGCAAAAAGATTTGATACAGAAGGTAATCCAATTTCAGATGAGATTTATCTGCATAGTGTAATATCTTATGATCAGCGTTGGCCAGAAATTGAGAATCAAAGAGAAAGATTCATTGGTGCATGGGGAACGTTAGAAAGTGGCAACGTTTTAGATGTAGCTACAAGAATATTTTTAGATGATGGAACTCCTGTAACAAATGATTACATATCTCCAAGTAATTACGGTGTCAATGCAAATCCAACTCTTGCTGTCTCAAAAAATGGAGATTATGCTGTTCTCTGGACAGCATATGATGATGCTAGTGATACAAAGATTATGGTTCAGTTTTTCAATTCAGACGGTTCTGTAAAAACAGAACCAATTGTTGTTAATCAATACTTGAACGGTGCAGGCGCTACTTGCCATGAATATGACAGAGTCAGGGGAACAATGGATGATTTTGGTAATCTTTTGGTTGTTTATAGTGCGCCAGACGGTTCTGGCGATGGAATCTTCGGAAGATATTTTGATAAAAACGGAAACCCTTTAAGTGATGAGTTTCTAATCAATAATATTATCGATCGGAGCCAACAGTATCCGTGGGTTGAATATCATGATGGTTATGCGTATGTTACATGGGCAACGACTACAGATTGCAATCAGCCATTTGAGGGCATCCCTGGAGAAATAACGATAACCAAATTTGAATGGCCAGAATTCCCTTGTGAAGATTTGGATGGGGATGGCTATAGTGATGTTTCGTGCGGAGGAACAGACTTTAATGATGGCGATCCTGCCTGCCATCCCAACGCCCTTGAGATATGCGACGGCAAGGACAACAATGGCGATGGAAACATCGACGAGAACATAACCCGACCATGTGGGGAGGGTGCGTGCGCAGGACAAAGCACATGCACGGCAGGCGAATGGAGCGCATGCTCTACCTACAACACCGATGCAGGAATATGTGCTCTATGCGATGCTGATGGCAACGCAACTTACGACAACACACAAACCAGCGATTGTATCTCATACAGCCTTCCGGAAATAGCTACATGCAGCAATGATTCTGACAACAATCCATTCACATGGGATTATGCGGCTGCATTCTCAAGCCAATGCATGGGTATAGGTGTGTGCGGCACGGGCAACTACATATATGAACACAAATGCAGCATATACCAGTGTAATGCTGAATGCGAGTCAGATGCTAACTGCATTGCAACCGAGTGCGATAATTTTGATGGTTGCTATGATGGCACTTACAGAGACTATCAAGACAGGCCTAACTATTGTGAATCCTGTTTGTGTACGGATGCAAACTGTACAGAATATAGCACCATTATCACCGACACTGATGGAGACGGCTACGACATAGAATGTGACAACGATTGTGATGACACGTATGACTTAACATATCCGGGAGCACCGGAATTATGTGATAATAGAGACAATAATTGCAATGGCAACATTGATGAAACAATTTGTGGGCAGGAAACAGATGCTGATTGTGATGGGATAAATGATTGTACCTCAGACAAATGCCTCAACACAATAATACCTGAAAGTGTTCCAACAAACAGACTAAATCCAAATAGCCACGCTGTCCTTGGCACAAGCGAACACGGCGGATTAAATGTATGGAAAACGAATACTGGTAGTGCCGCATCCCCTGTCATAACAGACTCAGAATATACCCTCGTCGATACCTTCGGTTGTAGCTGTGAACAAATACTTTACTGCAAACCTGGTTCCAACAACGGCGAATACCGATGGGGTTGCTCAGCAGGAACAATGAATGTATGGACAAACCAGAAAAGTTGGGCAACTTACTGTCAGATAGACGGTAAAGTAGTACTTGAAGGAGAAGAAAAAACTCTATTAGAAAATACAGACGAAGATATATTGATAGATATCATTGATTCAGATAACGACAATGACGGAATCAATGACGACGACGATCAATTAATCAACGACGCAGACAATGTGGGATCACTGGGTTATGGCACACCTGACTGGTGGGAGAAGAAATATCTAGTAAATTAAAATAAAATAGTAAAAGGGACTAAATACAAATTTTAAAACTCCATGAACCCTCAATCAAACACACAACTAAACACAAAACTAAAATAACCGAGACATCACAGCGGAACCCCTACCCTTTGGACAGTTAGGCTCGTTTTCACTCGATATTAAGGGGAACTCAAATTTTACTCTTCGGAATTTTTTGACTTCGTCAAAAACTGTCTTGCAGACTATTTCCCATCCTTTTGGGAGATTATAACAAGGATTCAGGGGTTCACTCCGTTGCACTCGTTCACGCAATTTTTCTCATTGCGTTTGAAAGACGTCTCTAAATCCTGATATTATTAACATATCGCAGAGTGAATCATCTCGATTTTTTTCTTTTCTTTTTGCCGCCTGTCTTTCTGAGAGTATAGGATATAGGATTCTTAATTTTACTGCATAAGTTATCCGGCTTGCAGATGCCTATGTCTTCATAATAATCCTTGTTGTCGCAGTTGGGCGGCGGGAACACTTCATTGCCCCTGTGTTTTGCATAATTCACCTGAGTTGTGATATAAACTTCCCTTATTGCTTCCTTGTTCTTTTTGTTCCATTCCCTTAAAACCTCTTCTGTCTCTTTCCAGTTCCATCCGGCCGAGCGCAGGAAATTAATTAAAATGAAAATTGACCTTTTTCTTCCATCCTTTAAACCCTGCAGGATTAGTTTTATGCAGGGCGGAAAAAATTCTTCGGGAATTTTTCCTGTTGGTCCGGTGTATGTTTTTTTTGTTTTCTGTTCGGGCTCTGCAAGTTCCTGACGGGTCTGCCAGTCCATTGCTTCCATTATCAAGTCCTGCATTTCATTTTTTCCCCATGTATCCATGAATCCAAGTGTTGATTTGACGTTTTCAGGTTTTGCGTTTTCTCTCCTGAATGAACGGACGTTTTTTATTTCCAATGGCATGCTGACCAGCCAGGTTTTTTCATTAAAACTGTACGGCAGCCGGAATAAGTGCCTTGAGCCCCAGTTCTGCTCAACTTCAACTGCTTTATACGGGTCGTCAAGGTTCAGCTTTTCGGCAAGTTCATCGCGCATGAAATCCTTTAAGTATATTACAATGTTCTGCGCGAGGGTGGGGAACAACACTGATGTTTTTTTGTAATCAATTTCTTCCGGGAATGATTTATGAGAAATTCCTATATGGAAACCCCTACTTCCTGAAAATTTTACTGATATGTTTTTTACGCCGTGCTTTTTCAGAGCTCCGGCAAGAATGAGCACAGTATCTCTGGCAAAATCCAGGCTTTCATTGCAGTCTATGTCAAAAACCAAGTCCCATGAAGTTCTCAGTTTGTTCAGTTCGTCCTGTTTCATATTGCTGCTCAGTAAAAGCGGGTTCCTCCATAACTCAACAGAGCCGTGAAACGAAGTGGCGCCCTGCTTGATCAACTGTTCAAGGTCTCCCCTGAAAGGGATTGTGCAGGGCCTTTTCCCAAATTGCCCACCTGCAAAGACAGGAACAATTTCTTTGTTCCGGCAGAGAGAGAAAAGCTGGTCCAGAACACCTTCCTGCAGGTAATACTGCTTAATCTGATATGGCTTAAGTTCCATAATTATGTATTGTAGCGGAATTTTTATATTCATGAGCTGGATTTTTGGAAACCTGCCTGTTTTTTATCCAAATTCCCATCTTGGATTCTTCTTTGTCATTATCTCTTTTATTTCTTCCAGAACGTTTAACTCATTATCAGAAACCAGTTCCCTGTTTTTAATCAGGAATTTGTAATCTCTCCCGCTGATTACAGTAAACAGAACATCATCTTCCCTTATGTTTCTTCCCACTACAGCGCCGTCGATGCTGATTGCGACTCTTTGGCCTATTTTTGCGGATTTTGCAGTTTCCCCATGCTCCTGTACCGCTACAATATCACCTACTGTTTTGCCGTCATTTTTCATCAGCCGCATATCTGTTGACAACACTCCGCCAAGTATTTCCACGCCGACAATAGCGGGTTTTGACTGCCGGAATACAAACCCATGCAGTATTTTTATTTTGGCAGGATGCATAACTTTTTCAAGAATTTTGGATTTTTTTCTTTCTTCAATATCTTTGACATAATCGTTGTAGTCATCAATTAATTTATAAATGACGCTGTTCTGCAGAATTTTCACTTTTGAATCCTTTGCCTGTTTTTCAGCATCAGGCAGAATCTTGGTGCCAAAAGCAAAAACAACTCTTAATTTTTCATCAATCCCTTCCAGTTCAATAACATCTTTTTTGTTTATGCTGCCGATTTTTGCCTTTTTTATCGGAATCTGCAAATCTTTCAGGATTTTAACCATTGCTTCAAGGGAACCAAGGGCATCTGCCTTTATCACAACCCCTTTTTTTTCAGTCTCAATTTCCACCCTTTCAATCTCTTTTTGAAGTTCCTGCTTTGCTTTTTCTATTCCCTTTTCATCCCTTACTGCAATCAACTGAGCTCCTGCAATGACGTTTTCAAGACTATGGGCTGAAATTTTTATCCCTGCAGCGGCTGAAACTTCACTGGATGTTTTGAATTGTTTTTCAACTCTCATTTCCTTTAACGGGCTTATTTTCAGCAAAGCCCGGACTTTTGTCACAATTGGCTCGTTAGGATGGCTTATGACAAGCTCATCGCCCTTTTTTATTAACCCATCATAGAGAATGACATCAAGGGTTATCCCCAGGCCTTTTACTTCCTTTACTTCCAGAATAACCCCTTTCCCATTGCCTTTTTCATCAATCTCCAGTTTCTTTCCAAGATACTTTTGGGAAAGCCCGGCAAGAAGCGTTAATAATTCAGATATACCTTCACCTTCAAGGGCGCAGACAGGTATAATCGGAACCTGTTTTGTAAAATCCTGTATCCTGTCGAACCTGTCTGCAGGGACTTTCTTTTCATAGAACTGCCCCATCAGTTCATATATTTTTTTGTCCAGCTCTTCCTGAACATCTGTTCGCTGTTTTGAAAACGAATCCAGAAAGCATGAATCTTTGTACTTTATCCACCCGGAAATTTTGTCTATCTTGCTTGCCGCGATGATGAAAGGTGTTTTGCATTGTTTCAGGATAGTAAGCGCTTCATCAGTCTGGGGCTTAAAACCTTCTGTAACATCAATTATCAAAATAGAAATGTCAGCGAGAGCGCCGCCCCGCTTTCTAAGCAGGGTAAACGCCTCGTGCCCAGGTGTGTCTATAAACAGCAGACCTGGTATGTTCAAGTTAAGTTTAAATTTCTCCATCATTTTCCCGCAAAGTTTTTTTATGACATTTGCAGGAACTTCAGAAGCGCCTATGTGCTGCGTTATGCCTCCACTCTCGCCGCTGGCAACTTTGCTCTGCCTAATATAGTCTAACAAAGTCGTTTTCCCATGGTCCACATGACCCAAAACTGAAACTAATGGCTGCCGTATTAGTATTTTTATCACCAAAAAAGTACGCGTTTATCATTCTAATACTTCCTTTGGCAGAATATTTTAAATAATTTTGTTTTGCCTGTTTTATTGAAAAATGACTTTCTATCTATAATATTATTAATTTTAATAAAGTACTTCAACAGAGTTTCTGATTGTTTTATAAAATTTAAGATAAAAGTATTTTTATGCCTAAAGACCTTTCGTTGGAACATAATGAAGAGCAGACATATTTAGGAAATTTAAGCGACTTTTTCAATGACATGGTTTATGCCGACGATGCCTTCAGAAAAAAGATTCTTAAATTTGATGACATAACAGCATACACT
>DAOVKX010000100.1 GCA_030631505.1 Candidatus Nanohaloarchaea archaeon | reverse complement strand
TTCTCAAATTTGTTCAGCTCTGCTTTCTTTTCCTTGCACTGAACGAACAAATCTATATCGCTTTCTTTTGTGTCCTCGCCTCTTGAAGCTGAGCCAAAAAGAACTATGCAATCAGGCAGGGTGTTTTCATACAAATAATCAACCAATCCAGATAAGTAGATATTCTTTATGTTTTCAACCCTTTTAAGCTCTATTGCTTTCTGCTCATCCCTGTTAAAAGAAATAAAATTAATTGTCTTGGTTTTCTCGATTTTGATGAGATTGCTTCCTTTCAGTTTTTTTACTGAGTTTGAAATCGCCGTTGGAGAAACATTGAGTATTTTCGCGATATCCCTCTGGCTTAATCTTTCTCCAACCCTTAAACAGAGCAATGAAAAAATCTCCTGTTCAAGTACCGTCCACTTAAGTTTATATATGTTCATATTAGTTTATATATGTAAAGTTAAGTTTATATACTTTTGGGCTTTGAAAACTGCATTTCAATAGGGTTTATTTGCATTCAACCAAAAACATCCTTCAATGATTTTTTGTTCTTTTTCTGTTATGTTGTGAGGGTTTGTAAACAAGTGTAGAAACATCTTCCAGAATTTAAGTTATTAAAAAATATCAATAATGAACCTACAAAAGTTGTTTTATATCTTCCAGAAGGAATTCAATTTTATTCCATCCAGTTTCATCGTTGAAATGCGCTGCATTAGGGATAATTTTTAATTCAACACCTAAACCCTTAGCTAGTTTTAATCCTTCTTCCAGAGGTACATAAGGGTCATTATCTGAGCTATAAACAAAGAAATGCTGGCAATTATTCTTTATTTTATTCCAGTCAAATTTTCTGTCTGTAAAACTTATGTTGAGTTCGTCGAATGTTTTGTTGCCCAGAAGCCCGGTGAATCCTGCGACCAAAAAAACAGCTTTAATTGGGTGATTTAATCTCTCCAAAACATTAAGAATAAATGAAGGACCAAGACTATGACCGATTAATATAGAATTTTCATCCAATAATGGTTCATATTCTCTGAACATATTTAACCAAGTATCTAAATTTTGATTTTCTGGTGTTGGAAATTTCGGGGTATATGCCTTGTGGTCAAGTTTTTCTAATTCTAATTTGAGCCATGAAAACCAGTTTACATTTGGGCTTCCCATAGTTCCATGAATTATAAAAATTGTTGTCATAAGTTTATATAGTCTACAGAATTTATATCATTTCACCTTCATTTGAATGACATATTTATACATTCCAGCACATAACATATTCATGCCCCTGCCAAAGAAGACAAAAGATGAAATATACAAAAATGCTCTTTTGAATGCTGTTTCTTATAAAGGTAAAGCAAATGTCGGGGCTGTTGCGAGCAAGCTGTTTGGAAGCAGTCCTGAACTGAGAAAAAATGCGAAAGAGGTTATGCAGGAAATAAACATTATTGTTAAGGAAATTAACTCCTTAACTCCTGAACAGCAGAAGGAAAAAATAGAAAAACTTGGAGTAAAAACGCAAAAAAAGAAAAAAGCAGTGGAAAAAACCTGTTTGCCCCCGCTTCCAAAAGCGAAGAAAGGCAAAGTTGTGATGAGATTTGCGCCGAACCCAAACGGACCGCCAACTCTGGGTTCTTCAAGAGGCATTATACTTAATAACGAATATGTAAAAAAATACAAAGGAAAATTCATTCTCAGGTTCGACGACACCGACCCTGCAACAAAAAAGCCCATTTTGGAAGCGTACGAATGGTACAAAGAAGACATGAAATGGCTCGGCATAAAGCCGGATAAAGTTATAGTCGCCTCAGAAAGAATTAAAAAATATTACATGTATGCGGAAAAACTCATCAAACTGGACAATGCATACGTCTGCTTCTGCAAACAGGAAGATTTCAAGAAATTAAGGGATAGAAGAAAGCCATGCCCTCATAGGAACGCGCCTGTAAAAGATAATCTTGTTTACTGGGGCAACATGATTGATGGGAAATACGCAGACAAAGAGGCAGTTCTGAGAATAAAAACAGACATAAAAAACAGGAATCCTGCCCTGCGGGACTGGGTTGCGTTCAGAATAATAAGGGCGAAGCATCCGCGCATTGGAAAAAAACACATTGTCTGGCCCATGCTTGATTTTGAGTCAGCAATAGAAGACCATCTGCTGAAAATAACCCATATTCTCAGGGGCATAGACCTAATGGACAGCGAGAAAAGGCAGAAATTCATTTATGATTACTTCAAATGGAAATATCCTGCAACGCTTCACTTCGGCAGAGTCGCAATGGAGGAATTCGGAAAAATAAGCACAAGCAGTATAAAGGAAGGTATAGAGCAGAAAAAATACACTGGCTGGGACGACCCCAGACTGCCGACAATAAGAGCATTAAAAAGGCGCGGATTTCAGAAAGACGCCATAAAAAACTTCTGGCTTTCAATTGGGTTATCAGAAAGCTTCATCAGGGCTTCTGTAAAATCCCTTGAGGCAGAAAACAGGAAAATAATAGAGCCGGCTTCCAACAGGTATTTTTTTATCCATAATCCTGTTGAAATAAAAATAAAAAACGCGCCAAAAGAGGCAAAACTCCCTCTGCATCCTAACTTCCCAAAAAAGGGCTGCAGAAAATTAAAAGTCAAAGACAGCATTTTAATTTCCAAAAATGATTTGGAACTGGCAAAAAATGAAGCCCGTCTCATGGACCTCTGCAACATCAAAATAAAAGGAGAAACCGCAGAAGTTACAGGGCAGGAATTAAAAAAGAACATCCCCATAATCCACTGGCTGCCAAAAGAAAGCAATATTCCAACAAAAATTATCATGCCTGATGGAAGTGTTAAGGATGGCTTATCTGAAATAAACTGCAAAAACCTGAAAGAAAACCAGACAATCCAGTTTGTCAGGTTTGGCTTCTGCAGGGTCGACAAAACCGCAAAAAAAGATTTAGTTCTGTATTTCACGCATAAATAAAAAAAATCGCCTTAACTAATCCGGCGATTTTTAATTGCATTAAAAACTATACAGACAATTAAATCTGCGGAAATTCAGTGCAATATGTGTATTTCCTAACTTTCTCTGTGTTATTCGTGAGAAAGAAACTTGGAATCACTAAAAGATTCCATACTTTTTAGTCTTCCCAAGT
>DAOVKX010000015.1 GCA_030631505.1 Candidatus Nanohaloarchaea archaeon | reverse complement strand
TTAACGCACTTCTTCCACTGAAAAGCATTCTTGATGAAACTCAGTTGATCCAGATGGCAAAGCCGTATTTAATCGGCCATCATGTCGGCGACAGGACATTGTATAGGGAGTTCTTTCACCCTATGGTAAGGCCTAATTTCATGCTTACGCGGTTTATGCTGACACCGCCGCATGGAGGAAAAGAAGTAGACCGGTATAATGTTGGCGAGACCGAAGTGCAGATTTACAAGGTTTCTGGAAAAGTACAGAATTATTATCATATAACTCCTCCTGAGTTTGCCCTTGACGAAGAGGAATACACTCTTCTGGATGCTGCAAGGAGGTACATGGCAACTCACAGGCCCACAAGGTCGGAATTTGCGCAGCCGGAAAGGATGAGGGAGTTCTTCTTTAACATAGGAAAAGACATGATTTCTGAACTGGCGGAAAACATGGCAATAATTCTTGACACATCAAAATTAAACCTGCTTGCAAATATTTTAACAAGATACACTGCCGGTTTTGGCATTCTGGAGGTTATTCTGGCAGACAGGAAAATACAGGATATGTACATAAACGCGCCTATAGGACACTCTCCGATTTATATATTTCATAACGATTACGAAGAGTGCATAACAAACATTATCCCCACAAGAGATGATGCAGAGGCATGGGCAACAAGATTCAGGATACAGTCAGGAAGGCCTCTGGACGAAGCAAACCCCGTTTTGGATACAGAGATTCATGTTCCTAATGGCAGGGCAAGGGTTGCAGCTATAACACAGAATTTAAGCCCGGATGGGCTGGCGTTTGCCCTTAGACGGCACAGGGACAAGCCATGGACTTTTCCGTTGTTTATAGAAAACAAAATGATGAACTCTCAGGCAGCAGGACTTTTAAGCTTTATTGTAGATGGGGCAAGAACCCTCTTGTTTGCAGGAGGACGCTCAAGCGGAAAAACGTCTATTCTTGGGGCAAGTATGACAGAAATCATGAGGCGATACAGAATCATAACCTGTGAAGACACGCTCGAACTTCCTGTTGAGCAGTTAATGGCTCTTGGTTACAACATTGAAAGATTGAAATCACGCTCAGTGATAACGCATATTGAAAGCGAACTGCCGGCAGACGAGGCGCTAAGAACTTCATTAAGACTTGGTGATTCTTGTTTGATTATAGGGGAAGTGAGAAGTGTAGAGGCGAAAGCGCTTTATGAGGCAATGAGAATCGGCGCTCTCTCAAATGTTGTAGCAGGGACGATTCACGGAGAATCCCCTTACGGTGTATTTGACCGGGTTGTAAATGATTTGGGTGTTCCTCCAACCTCGTTTAAAGCGACAGACATAATCATCATAGCAAACCGGCTGAAAAGTGCAGATGGCCTGCATACTTTCAGGAGAATAACAGAAATCACAGAACTCCGGAAAGAATGGAGCGATGACCCCTTAAGAGAAAAAGCTTTCGTTCCTTTAATGGAGTACAATGCAAAAACAGATTCTCTGGAGCCAACTGAAACATTTTTGAATGGAGAAAGTTTTATTTTGAATGAAATCGCAAAGAGAGTGAAAGACTGGAGAGACAACTGGGATGCCGTATGGGAAAACATACAGTTGAGGGCAAAGATAAAAAAGACACTTGTTGATTACGCCGGGCAGATAAAAGACAAAAGCATTCTGGAGGCAAAATTTACTGTTGAGGCAAACAACCAGTTCCACCTGATTTCTGAAAAAGTCAAGGAGGAATACGGTGTTTTGGACCCCACAAGAATATTCGCCAGATGGGATGAATGGGTTAAAAACGAGATAAAGAGCAGGAATAGATGAGGTTATCAATATGAATATCCTGTTGATAAACAATATTACCCGGTTTCTGCATCCTTTGAAAAACGTATTGAAACCTCATGAGGTCACAATAACAGATTTCAATTGCATATCGCCGGAAGATGCAGGTAACTATGATGCAATCATCTTGTCCGGAGGCCATAAGTTTGATGTCAAAAGCCATGATAAAGAATACAGTAAAGAAATCAGGATAATCAAAAACAGCAATACAAAAATTCTTGGAATCTGCCTGGGATTTCAGCTGATATGCCATGTATTCAACTGCAAATTGGAAAAACTGCCAAAATTGGAAAAAGGTATTTTGGACATTAAGATAATCAGGCAGGATAAAATTCTTGAAGGAATAAGTTCATTAAAAGTATTTGAAGACCACAGGTGGGCAGTAAAAAACGTAAAACCTTTAATGCCTCTGGCAAAGTCTAAAGATGGCATAGAGATAATAAGGCACCCAAATAAGCCAATTTACGGCATGCAGTTCCACCCTGAAATGTTTGTTAAAAAAACAAACGGGATTCAGATAGTAAATAATTTTTTGAATTTATGATTCTTTAATATCAAATATAATGGTTTCGAGTTATCCAATATACAATTACAAAAGAAGAGCTAAAGAAATATCTGAAACTGGATTAAATGATTACACTTTTTGTATTTAAATATGTACAATTCTAAAATAAATTTATGAGTGATAATCATAAAAGAGACTTATATGAACAAATCGGAGAAAATCCTTTAACATGGTGGAGTTCTGCCCGAACGCTCTTTTTAGTCGCAGAAAAATTATCGAAAGATATTGAAAAATCATTCAAAGAACCTTTAGAATACCACTACACTTCGATTAAGGTTTGTATGTTTCTTTATGGGCTGGGTATTGAGAACATAATAAA
Organism: Candidatus Nanohaloarchaea archaeon; assembly: GCA_030631505.1. GTDB lineage: Archaea > EX4484-52 > EX4484-52 > EX4484-52 > DAOVKX01 > DAOVKX01. Next base: position 13,056 of record DAOVKX010000015.1, on the reverse strand, counting down.
AGGATTATTAATTAAACAAAAACGATACCCTTTTAAAAATGGGAAATTTCCAAAAGAATTAAAAACACATGATTTAAGAAAATTATTCGATAATGCAAATATCAAAATGACAGAGCGAGATATTAAGTTGCTTAATCGTTTAACCGAATACATAAAATGGGTTGGGAAATATGGCATACCTTTATCTTATGATAAACTAAAAAATTGGCACACTATTCCTAAATCAACATTCTTGTCAGATATCCATCATATAAAAAACATTATAAAAACGCTTGATACTAAGCGTAATGATTAATAAATGTATTATTTAAAAAAAATTTGGCAATTATATATTTATAAAATACATATATGTTATATCATTTGAGGTTGTACTATGAAAAACATTTTGACTTTAAGTTTGACAATGATTTTACTTATGGGTATTGTTTTTGTTAGTGGGTGTACTTCTCAAGGAGATATAGGTACACAATCAAAACTTGTTTGTTTTGAGCCATACATTTTAGTTGGAGATTCTTGTTGTCTGGATAAAAATGGAGATGGTTTTTGTGATGAAAGTGTAACCAAAACACAAACAGACAGAGGGGCACTCTATGAAAAAAATACAGATATTTCCTTATGTGCTAAATTAAAGGAAACTGAAGGTAAAGAGTGTATGATGAAATTAGCTTTTCAAAATGAAGACTTGTCTGTTTGTAGGTGGTTAAAATCTAAATATTTTGGAGCGGGTGTATTTGAGGGGGAATGCTATGCTTTGGTTGCAGGAAAAACCTTAGATACGGTAATATGTGAGAGGATGAATGAAATATGCGTTAATGCTGAAACATCTGCTGAAAAAAATGAATGTCAGGATGACTTTATTCCTCTTTGGAGCGATGCGTGTTACAATGTAGTCGCTACTGGTTTAAAGAATGAAAAAATTTGCGATGAAATTACAGACACAGATACAAAAAATGATTGCTACACTAATGTGGCAATGGAAAAAGGTTTGATAAAACCTGAGTGTGAGACAGACTATGATTGTTCTGGATTTAATGCATTTTGCGTTAATAGACTGTGTAAAGACACTAAGAAATGTTCGCTAAGTAGCGATTGTGAACACTCTAAATACAAACCTTACTGCTTAGAGAGTATGTGTTCTAAGATTCAATGTAACAAAGATTCTGATTGTTCTTCAGGCATGGTATGTATAGAGAATAATTGTGAGTTTATTTCGTGTGAAAGTAATTCAGATTGCCCTTCTGACGCTTCTCATTGTTTTGCTTTATATGGGATAAAAGACTTGGCAATGTGTGTTGAATGTGTGTCTGATTCTCATTGTACCGCAGAAAAGCCATTTTGTAATGCTGTATCAAACAGTTGTAATGTATGTAGGAAAAATTCAGATTGTGAATCAGGTTATCATTGTACTGCGGGATTATGTTTTGAAAACTAATAGTGATGAGAAATGACAAAATCAGATAGACAAATATTTGATAAAGATTCTAAAATTGTTACGGAGTGATAAAATGGTAGTTGCTAAAGATTATCATAAATTTCTTGAAGAAATTTTAGAAGAACATAAAGAAAAAATAAAACAATTAGACGAAATTTTAAACAGCAGGGAAATTGAATTTACAGAAGCGACGAAATTGCTAAAAATTAAGCCCTACGATTTAATGATTTGTTGTGATGAGAATTTTATGAATGTAATATTACATAAAGGAAAACTGATTATAACAAAAGATTCAAATAAAGAAAATTGTTTTAATGAATAGTGTTAAAGAGTTAAAAATAAAAAATAGGTGATAAAATGGTGGATTGTATACAAGTTGGAAAACGTACTGTTGAAGTTCTAAAAGCTTCTGAAGCGGACATACTTACTGGGAAAGAAATTATTAAGCGGACAAAAAAGAAATTTGGTGTAACTTATACCATTCAACAATTAACATCAAGTTTAGAACCGCAATTTCAACCACATAGTTTACCAATTTTTAAGGTTAAAACTGCTGGTAAAGTGGGGTATCTATATCTTGATGAAAGAATGGTTTCTAAGTTGTTAGAAAAAATAAATGTTCTTGGATTTAAGATAAAATTATCTGTTTCTTGATTCAAAAGAGGAATAATTGGTGAAAAAATGAGGGAGGATTATATTACAACTGCAATATTGTTGTTTATTGCTGGTTTTTTGTATAGCCCCTGCTGGTTATTTGCCTTAATATTCTTTATTGGAGGGGTTACAGAAACACACAAAAGTGAGAAACTACAAAAAGAACAAATTAAAGAAACTAAAAAATTAAGAGAAGAACTAAACTCATTAGAAAAAAGGGATATTGCTCAAAAGCAATCACAAGAAATAGAAATTTTGAAAAAAGAAATTAAGAAATTGAAAGAAAGCAAAACCAAAAAGAAATAATTATTTTAAGTTCGCAAAACTAAATTATAAACCATGCCAAAAGAACTAAACCTGAAACACGAAATTGGAAGAAAATTATTTCATTTAACTTCTGTTTTAATTGTATTGATATATCATTATTTTGGAAAGACGCCGACGCTGTCTTTCCTGACAATTCTGCTCATACTTTTCATAGAAATTGAATTTGTAAGGATAGAATGGGGCAAAAAACTGCCGTTTTTTAACAGGTTTGTGCGGGCAAAAGAAAAACATGCAATAGGAGGGGAGGTTTTCTTTTTGATTGGCGCGATAATTGCTATAAGTGTATTTAACAAAGAAATTGCATGCGCTGCAGTTTTAATGACAACTTTTGGCGATATGGCAGCAGCATTAATCGGTAAGGCATTTGGGCGGCTCTGGATTCCGGGGTTAAAAAACAGGGCAGTTGAAGGAGTTCTGGCAGAATTAATTGTTGACATTTTTATCGGTTGTTTATTTTTTACAAACTGGACAGTCATACTTGTCATGGCATTTACTGCAACTATAGTTGAAACTCTGGTCAACAAACTTGATGACAATTTACTGATTCCTTTATTCGCCGGCTTCAATGGCCAGATAGTTTTGCATTTGCTTGGCATAATATAAGCGTGATTAAATGAAAAAGAACGAAATTATGAGCAAAAAAGAAGCACTAAAATTAATTAAGGAAGTGCAAAATAAACGAGAAAATCCTTAAAGAACTGTCAGTTTTTAGGATTTTCTGCTCATTCCTTGTTGATTATCGCAGAGCATTTGAGTATTAAATCCAACAAGGAATGAAAACAGAAAAGTTCTTAGAATATTAGCGAAGCGTTGATTTAGTTAGCTATTCATCGCTTTTGGATGCCTGTTTTTTAAACTGTAATTTTTTACATAATTAAGATAAGAATTTTCTTTTTGAAGCAGTTCGAAATCTTCAGGAAGAGAATATATGGGATGAAACTCTATACATGCATCCTCAAATTTGCGTAACTCTATTTTATCAGACATTGATGCGTAAGTAACTACATCTGTTGGTATTCCGCCATTCTTTTTTACAATATCTGCACACTGAAGCATTTCACGTCCTGTTGTGCAGTGGTCTGTTATTAATGCCACATTAGAGTTAAACAATTGTCTCCCTCTTGTTCTGTTTTTTTGAGGTGAGAGTTTTACCCTCTCAAACATTATGTCTTTATAAGGTCTTATTAATATATTGGGTATTTCAGTTACTATCGAGATGGCACAAGAACCTGAAAGCGCACCTATTCTGCCGCACTTTCTTTCAACAAATCCAAGATAGTCAATTGCTCTTCTTGTGCGTATCTTCTCTATTTCCTCAGCATATTTATCAACAATATTTTCCGCGTCTATTGAGTCAGAAGCCATATAATCAAAATCAGGCACACGCATTATTTCAGGCAACTCTTTTCTTACTTTTGATTTGCCTCTTATTTTAAGAGCACCGGAAGTCGTAAAATAACTTCGCTTTGCTTCTTCATGTATTCTCCCAAGTTCCCAATACTTTGGAGTTTTTGTAAGTTTTTCCATTTGAATCTCTTAGTCAAATTTATGATGAATTCTAAAATATATACCAATTATAGGAATTTTAAACTTTAATACATTTATCCCCAAATTTTATTATGAGTCCTGATTTGTTCAATCGTCCTCATAGGAAGATAAAGGATTTGGAAATAGAAAAACTTAAATTGGAGAATTTTGTAGTTGATGAATCTGGAAAAAGACCTATTATTATTTCAGTTGTGGTCCCAACCTTTAACAAAAAAGACAAAGAATACAACAGGGCTGTTTTGAACGTTATAAGAACCTGCGGCCATCTTATAGATGGTGGAGTCATAGATGAAGTTGTTATCGCAGAAGGCTCAAGAACTGAAGATGGCGGAATTGATACAGAATTCATTGAATTTCTTTTATCTGTTGCAATAAAATACTCAAAGACTTTCGCAAGAGAAGTAGAGTTTGTCAGGTCACTCCCCGAAGGAAAAATGAGGGCGTTGCAGGGAAGATACAGCTTTTCTTTCAGAATCCTCAGCCAGACAGACCCGGAACTTCATAAAATATATCTCGACAAAGGGATACTTAATAAAAAAGAAGTGGATTATCTGAAACGGGGTAAGGGTGCATCTTTTTGGTTTTCTGTTCCTGTAACTTATGGAGACATTCTGTGTTTTGTTGATTCTGATATAGTTTCATTCAGTAGGCACTATGTAAAAGGGTTATGTTACCCCATCCTAAACAGATGGAATTCGGGAGCAAAAGAAAATGAAAACCAATCCTCCAATGTATTTACAAAAGCAAATTACATAAGACAGCATAAGACTTACAAAGGATTTAAAATAGGAGGCAGACTTTCAAGACTTTTCGGAGTGCCCATGTTTAAAGTTCTTGCCATGCGCGGAATCTTTGATGGTTTGGATAGTATAAACTATCCGTTCAGCGGAGAATGTGCTATCACAAGAAGGGCCTTGAATAAGTTACAGTTTTCAAACGGTTATGACATAGAGACATCAGTTTTGTGTCAGGTACAGAAAAAATTCGGCATTGACAGCATAAGCGAGTATAACTTTGGATTTTTCAGACATCTGCCAGGCAGCGAGGAACATACAGATAAAATGCTGAAAGAAATTTCCATGGCACTTTTTTACTGGATTAAAAATATGGTTTTATACAAGAAATAAAGGACATTGATTCATTGACAAAAGAGTACGAAAAAGTAGCAATGGATATAATAAGCACATATTCAGAAATGGCTCAGAAAATGCCCAGCAGAATCAGATACAATGAGAAGGATATGGCTGAAGACAAAGAAAGAATAAAGAGATATAAAGGCATAATTGCATCAGGTTATGAACTCTCAAAAACCAGCGAACCCAAATTGCTTAAACCTTGGGATGATATAAAGAATTATTTAAATTCCAAGAAAGGATATAGTTACCTGAACTTCAAAGCAAGTCTCCAGGATAGAGTAAACAAATTCACATCCAATATGATAATTTCCTACATAAGAATATACGTAGACAGGTCAAGCCAGATAATATCTGAGTTTACTGAATAGTTGAATAAAAGAAGAAGTTATAAACACTTTAAATCTCCCGTTCAACAAGATAATTCACAAAAGCTTCCAGTTTCTTTTTTGCTTCTGTCTGAGGCAGAAGGGCTTCTGCTTCGCTCCACGCATCTTTCATTAGTTTTCTTGCAAATTCCTTTGCGTATTTAACAGAATCATATTTATGAAGCAAATCAAGCGCTTCTTTTATTAATTCATGCTCTGTCGTGTGCATATTCAGTATTTCTATCAGCCGTTTCCTGTCTTCTTCAGACGCATTTTGAAGTGCGTGTATAACTATTAGCGTCCTTTTTCCTTCGGTTATATCATCCCCGTAACCTTTCTTTTTCTGGAATTCGGTTCCACTTGCGCTTAAAATGTCATCCTGTATCTGGAATGCCACACCTATTGTCTCGGCAATCTTTCCCATTGCATCTTCCTGCTCTTTTGAGCCACCGGATAAAACAACAGCAAGTCGTGCAGACATCCTTGCAAGAGTTCCTGTTTTGTAGGCGCACATCTGCAGGTATTCCTGCTCTGTAACATTATCAGCAGTTCCTTTACCATTATGCCACCAAATATCCATTGCTTGTCCAAAACATAAGTTCATCATTTCCTGACAACAAATCTCATAAGCATTGGCTATTATTTTATCACTAAAACTATCTTTATTTTTTGATAGAGGTAATAATGGTAAAAAAAGCATAGCATCCCCAACATTTATGGCAATATCTTCTCCAAATATTTTATGCATGCAGGGTTTACCTCTTCTTAATTCGCTTCTGTCTTCAATATCATCATGCACCAATGTCGCATTATGTATTATTTCAGGTATTACAACAAAATCCATTAATTTTTCCGGGTCGCCGCCCAGAGTTTCAGCAACCAGCAGGAATAAAGCAGGCCTCCACCTCTTGCCGCCGCGGTTCAGAAAATCCCATATTGGCTTGGCAATTGCCTCATTTGATGCTTCAAGGTTATACTTATACCGTGGCTTGCCAAAAATAAATTCCAAATCTTTTTCTGTCAGTTCTTCAGGAATGTATTTCTTGATAACCGCATCTATAATGGGCTTTTTCCTCATAAGATACTCCTTGACTACGTTTCCGCTTTCAATTTGTATTGGGCTTCCATTATCGTTTGTTTCTTTGCTCATAAAACCACAATATGTATTGATTCGTTAATTTTATATCTCTATGCCAAGCAATTGTCGATTAAATGATGGCATCAATTTCTTCTTTTCGACAATACAAGAAGGTGCAGAATCCTTATGAATATGTTCAGGAAATCAAGATACAGCGAAAGAACTGCGATGTTTACGTCTTCATTGTTGTAATCCCTTAATATTTTTGACATGTCATACATCACAAAGCCAAGAAATATAATCAGGACAATTACGTCAAGAATTATGCTGAACAAGGCATTGCCTAAAAACATGTTTACCACAGAAGCTAGTATAGCACCAAGCAGGGCAAACATCAAAAAAGTTCCAATTGAGCGGAAATCCCTCCCAGTTGTATAAACATAATACGAAAGCGAAAAGAAAACAAGCGTTGTTATGCCCAATGCCTGAAGCACGATTCCTGCCCCGCCAACATGACCTGCCCATGCAACTATCGGCGTAGTTGTGATGCCTGTCAGGAGCACAAAAAAATACAGCAAAGGAGAACTCATATTCCTTTGCTTCCTGAACCAGAATGTCGCTATCAGTATCGCAAATTCTGCAATCATTATGGGAATATACAAAATCGGCGGTATAAAGAACCCTATAAAAACACCTATTGACGCTATCATCAGCGTCAGAGAAAACCTGGGTATGACCTTCTGGTTGAAAATCTGTTTGTCCATTTCTAAATATTGGCTGGATTGATATTTAAATCTAATTATGAAATCAAAGAAAAAGAATTATACCTCTTTTATAAATACTCTTTTATTACGTTCAGTTTCACCTTTTAAGAATTTTATGCAATTGTAAAATTGTTCTGCAGAGAAATCACTAGTCTTAAGCTCTTTTTGAACTTCTGTTAATAAACTGAAATGTGAAACTATTTTTTCAGCGTTTCCGTTTTCCTTTAGCGTATTCACAATATAAAAATACTCTGCACCAACTAAAGGTATTTCACTTACTAATTTCTTACCTTCCTTTGTAAGTGAATATTTTGGTTCTCTTTTTTCAATTATCTGGTAAGTTAAACATAAGTCTATAAGATTTTCAAATTCTTTACCATTACCAAACTTATCTTCTATATGGGGTCTCCGCACTACACCATGTTCTTTTATATACTCAAGAGTTTTTGAATCTTTTAGCTCTTCAGGTATTCTTGCATTTTCATTAAATATATAAACTGTTCCTGTCAAGTTTTCACCCTAACATAACTACCTTGGAAAATAAATTATTGTTCTCGAAACTATAAGAAACTATCTCATATATAAACAGAAACCACTAATTTTATAGCATGTGCAAAAAAGTCTTAAAAGCAGGAATCTTGGCAGGTATTGTAATAACTATAGTGTCATTCCTTTCTCAGTATATAGTAAATCTGGTATGGCCTTATGATGTGTTGTCGCTTGGCGGCATGAGGGCAGCAACAGACCCTATTATGCTATTGTTTTTCGCACATCCAGGGGTTTTGGCATTGGCGATGGCATACGTTTTTGAGAAAACAAAAGGTTCATTTAAAGGCGACCACAAAACCGCAGGAAAAAAGTTCGGTCTTTTAATGTGGATTGTCGTAAGTATCCCAAGCGCTTTTCTGGTTTACACAAGCATGAATTACCCTATAGGATTTACAGTAAATTCAGTAATTGGTTCATTTTTCTACATGATAGCTGCAGGGATTACAATTGCCAGGTCTATGGAATAAACCAGAATTTGTTTCATGCAAATATCTTCTTTAGTGGCACTAATGCAGCCAATACAGCAATTACGAGATAAACATACAAATCCAGACCAAGTATTTCCGGCCATATTTTCGCCAATGCTAATGCAATTGCAAAAACACTCAGTTTTATGCATTGTATGTCAATCCAGTTTAATTTTTTGCATTTTGAATTTGCCCATTTTGTAAAAGACATTTTAAATCACCTAATGATATTTATGGATTCGTGTTTAAATTTATACTACAAAAAACAACCAAGTTCAATGCGTGATTAAATGCCCGTTAGCTACATTCATTTTATGATTGGTTTGATTCTTCTGGCAGCTCTGTGGAATAAAACTGAAAATAAAAAATTATTGATTTTGGCATTCCTTTTGGGTTCTGTTGCAATAGACATAGACCACTTGTTTGTTGCCAGTTCGTGCGGAATTCAGGATATGTTCATTGATAACAATTGCGCAAGTGAGTATATTGGACAATTCCTTTTCCATCATTTCTCTTTGTGGCTTCCTTTTGGTTTGGTCTCTGCCATTTTCAGGTGGAAATTTGGAATAATGCTAACCCTCTTCGCTCTTTTTCATATCAGTATAGATTGGCTGCTTAACGGATACGGATTTTGGGAATATTGGTAAAATAAGTATTATTGCGTGTATTTGCCTGAGTGAAATTTTTAAAGACAAACACCTAATAATGCCATAGTGGTAAAATGAAAAAATATCTAACATTAGGGGTAGTAATAGCATTAGTATTTTCTGTAGGATTAGTATTAGCAACAAAACCAGATTTTCTGGCAGCAAAAGTAACAAATCCTGTAACAGGAGAAGTGAAGAATACAGTTACAATACCTCCAAGGGCTATAGAAGTTGCTCCAGGAGTTTTTAGCTTGGGAACAGCAATAGATAACGGAAGATTTGTGGAAGGATATGCAATAATAAATTATAAAAAGGGATATGCAAAACCAGGGACTGAATGCGGTAACGGAATTTGCGAACCCGGGGAAAATGCAAGGAAGTGCCACCAAGATTGCAGCGGAGAAGAACCAGACACAAGTTCATGCTATGGCTTTTTGGCAAAAGGTGCAAAATGGAGAACTATTGAACCTTACATAGTTAACCCAGATAACACAAGAGGTTTAAGTGAAACATTTGTTGTAAACAATCTTGCTTACAATATTGACAAATGGGAATCAGTAGCGGGAGTTAACATTCTTGGAAACGGAAGCAATACCGATGAAACACTGGTGGCAGACACAGTAAGTCCAGACAACAAAAATGAAGTGTATTTTGGAGATATAGATGAACCCGGCGCAATAGGAGTTGCAATTATATGGGGTGTCTTTAGAGGACCTCCATGGGCAAGAGAGCTGGTTGAATGGGATATGATATTTGACCAAGAGGACTTTAACTGGTCTGCAACAGGCGAAGCAGGCAAGATGGACTTTGAGAACATAGCAACCCATGAACTTGGTCACAGCGTTGGATTAGGCGATCTCTACACAGATGAGTGCTCAGAACAGACCATGTACGGTTACGCAGATTACAGTGAAACAAAGAAAAGGGATTTAGAATCTGGAGACATTACAGGAATACGAAAACTTTACCATTAAAATGAAAATACAGTTTTCTTTTTTTCTTTCTTTTATTTTTGTTATTAATCACAAGGAAATAAAATATTAAAGTCATAAATTTTTATACAAATACAGCAATTCTTTATTATGGATAAAAAAAATTTAACTGAACATCTCAAACCTATGGCATCATTTTTTATCAGGAACCGGGGAAAAATAGTTGAGCGCGGAATGTCTGTGCTTTTTATCCTGATTTTGGTAATTTTAGGGTTTGTTTTGTATTCTGGTTTCCGGTCAGGTAGTGTAGCTGACATTGTCCTGATGCCTCCATCAAAACCAGTTATAGACCCTTATGAACTGGAGAGGCAGATTCACGATTTGATAAACGAGGAAAGAAATAAAACCGGATGGAGTTCTTTAAAATGGAGCCATGATTTGGCTAATGTAGCAAGAAGGCACAGCCAATACCTCGCGGAGTTAAATGAGGGCATTAAACTTGATATATATATTGACCATGAGGATCAGGACGGCGAATATCACGATGACCGGCTTAAGAACTACGGCGTATTCTACTTCAACATGTCCGCTGAAAACATCTACGGAATAAGCATAGTGAAGAGTTTTTACATTGGTTCTGAAAACACTCCTGCAGAATATTACACACTAAAGGAAATAGCAAACAAGTCTGTTGAGGGCTGGATGAACAGCCCGGGCCACAGGGAAAACATTTTAACTCAGGAATTTGACGAAACAGGGATTGGTGTTGCCACAGATCCAAACAGAACAAATTACATAATAACGCAGGTTTTTATAGACGGAGTAACTTGCGGGTATAAATTCGGACCCTGCTGCGAAAAACCATTTTATTATCCTTACTGCTTTGTTCCTCTTAACTGCACTAAAGGTATTTGTGTTGAAAGTTAATTTTCAGATTTTCTGCAACATATAAGATTGTTGAAACCCGATTAAACCTACTCATACCTAAGCGCTTCAACAGGTTGCAATTTCGACGCCTGTCTTGCAGGCATGATTCCGGAAATCATGCCGACCAGAAATGAAAAAGCCAGCGCGCCTGTTATCAGCACAGGATTTACTGTCACTTTCAGCAGTTCAACTCCTGCAGAAACAGCGGCAAATTCAGCGAGCTTTCCCATTCCAAGCCCTGCAATGATGCCAATTAAGCCGCCGACAATGCCAAGTATCCCGGATTCTATTAAAAACAAAACCAAAACATCTTCATTTCTTGCACCGATTGCCTTCATCACGCCGATTTCCCGCGTCCTTTCGAGCACAGAAGTATACATCGTATTAGTTATACCAATACCCCCAACAATAAGGGAGATTGCCGCAATCCCTATTATAAATGCCTGGACCAGATTAAGAATTGTTGATATCGACTCCATTAACTGCTCTGATGTCTGGACATTGAAATCCTCCTCTCCCTTTTCCAGACCCCGGTCTTTTCGCATTCTTTCCTTTATTTCATCTGCCACTTTATCAATGTCAACACCCGGCTTGACTCTGGCAATAATCATACTTACTTCATCAGGCGCATTAAACAAATCCCTTGCAGCATCAAGAGGTATAAGGAGTGAGCTGTCATCCTGGGGATTGCCTATTTTTCCCATAAGGGAAACAACCTTAAATTCCTGGTCGTTTATTAAAATCCGGTCTCTTAGTTTCACTTCATTTTCAAAAAATTCACCGTGTGAAAGCAGGTAGCCCGCGAAAGTTTTATGCATATCTGTTTTCTTGAACCTTTCCTGCCCCTTTTCAATTTCCATCTGCTGCATATCCAGAAATATGTCCTGTGCGTCATCTGTAGGCATCCCGCTGACCCAGGTATACTTCACTTCATCTTTGAATTTGACTTTTGCCACTCTTGTCAACGCGCTCCCGACAATGGAGATACCGTTTATTTTTTTGATTAGTTCTATATCATTCTCGCCCAGGGAGCTTCCGGAGGCGATTGACATTATATTTTCCCCAGGCATTATCATAATTACATCAGCGCCCATCATTTCAAACTGCTCGTTTATTCCCGTTTGCATACCTTCTCCTATTGAGATTAAAGAAACAACAGCAGCTATTCCAATGATTATCCCAATCATCGTTAGCCAGCTCCGTATACCTTTTTCAACTATGTTCTTAAACGCAAACCTGAAATAATCCTTAAGCATTTTATCCGAACCTCAAAGCATCTACCGGCTTCATTTTGGAAGCCCTTCTTGCAGGCATCAAACCTGAAACAGCGCCGACTATAAATGAAAATATTAGAACCCCAATTATTAAGTCCAGGCCCATGTATGCTTTCAGTATATCAACGCCATAATACACTGCTGCAAGTTCTGCAGCTTTACTCATGGAAAAGCCCATGAGAATACCCAGCATACCCCCTACAACTCCAAGAAAGCCAGATTCTATTAAAAACAGTAGCATTACATCTCCATTTCCAGCACCAATTGCCTTCATAATCCCTATTTCCCGCGTTCTTTCCATAACAGAAGTATACATAGTGGTCATTATACCAATCCCGCCAACGAGCAGGGATATTGCAGCTATCCCGATAAGAACTGCCTGAACAAGATTAAGAATTGTATTAAACTGGTTTATGAGTTGTTCTGCAGTTGACACAGTAAAATCTTCCTCACCTTCTTTCACATTTCTTGATTTGCGCAGGTCTTTTTCTAATTCCTCAACAACATCTTGGGGTTCAAATGTTTCTTTGGCAGTGCAGAATATGGTTGAGAATTCATCAGTATCAAGAAGTTCTTTTAACACATCCTGCAGTATAACAACTTTGCTGTCATGCATTGGTATTCCGCTTTTCTTATATATCCCGACAACATCGAATTCCTTCCCCTTGATCAAAAGCGTGTCACCCCTTTTAACCTGTTTATCATAAAAATTATCGTTCAGTGAATAGCCAACAACTGCTTTGTATTTGTCCCCTTCTTTTAAGTTCCTCCCGTTTTCAACAGCAAAGAAATCTATACCTTCCATAAACCTGATTGATTCGCTGTCTACAGGAACACCGTGAACATATGTTTCTTTTGTCTGCCCTTTGAATTTGACTCCTACAGACTTCATAATGTCTCCGATAGCGTAATCAACACCTTTTACATTCCTTATGACCTTTAAATCATCTTCAGTT
>DAOVKX010000063.1 GCA_030631505.1 Candidatus Nanohaloarchaea archaeon | reverse complement strand
TTTTTGAACTGGATGAAAAACTGGCAGGGCACCTGTTTAAAGTCGCTACAAAACTAGCAAAGGTAGGGAAACGGGCATTTGACTATGAAGGGGTAGACATCTACCAGTGCAATGGTGCCTGTGCTAATCAAAGTGTTTTTCATCTGCATATCCATATATTTCCCAGAAAAAAGGGGGATGGCCTGTTCAAAATCTACTGGAAGCACCATGCTACAAAAAAAGAGCTTTCCAAAATCCTTGAATACAAAAAGAAGATTAAGCGGTTTTTGTAATATTACCTCTAGTGAATAAACTCTTCTGATTTTAATTCAAGAGTTTTAATATATCATCCAAATTTGTTTTTCCATATATTCCTGAAATTCTTCTTCACTATATTCTTTTTCAAATGGAGTCCCACGCATTGTGTGGCAACAAGGAGTCATAGATTTGGGGTGTTCATATGTAGCAATTGTTCCTTCTGGATGATAAAAAACAAATACACCAACATCATTCTCTATTATAAATCTCGCTTACATCATAGCTATTCAACTGCAATTCCAAAGCCATCTGCGCTTCACCAACAGGACAAAAGTTTGAATTTGTGTTTGGGTCAAGACCGCCTTTTGATTTTATTACACTATTTGTTAAGAATTTGTAAGCCGGGCTTACGTCTTCAGGATGATAAATTTTCCCTTTTTCCTGATTATTTTTAACAAATGTATATAACCCACCCAAACCGTTCAAAGAAATCAAACCTAAAGATTCATCTCTTTCTATTCCGTCTTCTCCTAACAGAATTTGCTTTGCTGTTTTGTTTATATATGTTTCAAATAATAAGTCTGGTTTGCGTGTATGTGTGTTTTCTGCAAGACCTATTGCATTCATTTTAGCAACATCTATTTGGTCTATGCCAAGTTCATTCACAAGTTGTGTTGTCATGACATAATGCCAGTCGTGTACTACGGTATCCTCTGGTTTATCTCCCCGTTTAGGATGCCCTCCAATGTTATGGAAGTTCAGCCAATATTCTGCCTGGTCAGCCCCTCTGAAATTTAAAATAAACGTATTATACGCTTCTTCCGGAAGCTCTAAGGGAGTTTCCTCGCTCTTCATTGATTCTATTTCTTTCTTACTTTCTGCATATGCATCTTCGCTTAAAACCTTAACAGAAGTGTTTGCAGCCAAAACCCTGCCCAATAATGCGTAAGAATCTCCTAATTTTTCTTCGCTGACTTCCAATACTCTTTTTTGCAATTCAGGGTTTTGTGCAAGTTTCCAATCCATCATGTTATCATAATATGTAACAGGTTTAAAAGAGAGTACTAATGTGTTGTTTTTGATTTCATAATCTGCAAGCCCCCATTGCGGACCTGCACTTATATTTCTCCCGGCAGTTTTTGCTTCATAAACCGCTTCAGATTTCAGGGTATCGAGTTTGCCAAGTAAATCATGAATTTCATTGTCAAATGGAATTTCTTGATAGGGTACTGCTTTAACTTCAACTTTGTTAGGATTAAGTTCTTTGTCTAAACCATGTGCAAGAATCTTAAAATCTTTTGTTTCAGTAATATACTCCATTTAATTCACCTCAACTAAAATCATTTAATTATAATAAGTTATTACAAAAACTTTAAAAGTCCTACTAACATCCTACTTTTTGCGATAGTTTTAAAAAATCAGGAATTAATATAATTTTATGAAAGAAAAAATTTCAATAACTCTTGACAAAAGGATTCTCCGGGAAGTAGACCAAACAATTGATGGAGTAAAAGTAAGAAACAGGTCGCAGGCAATAGAGTCTGTTCTGGATAAGGTTCTTGGCGTTAACAGGGTCGCTGTTATACTCTGCGGGGGGCTGCCTGCTAAACTAAAGATTGGGAATACGTACCGGCCTCTTGTTGAAATCAAAGAACACACATTGATTGAAAGAAATGTTGAAAAGTTAAAAAAATATAATTTTAATGAGATTTTTATAATAGCAAGAAAAGAAATTTTATCAAAGATTATGAATGTTCTGGGGGATGGCTCCAAATACAATATCAAATTAAATTATGTTGAAGACTATGGAAACGATACTGCAGAGAGCATAAAAATCTTAAAAGACAAGATAAAAACATCATTTCTGGTTGTTCCCGGAGATAATGAGTTTGAAATGGATCTTGGAAATTTCTGGCGGTCTCATTTGAGGAATAAATGCGTGATGACCCTGGCACTTACGACAAGCAGGAATCCCGCAAAAATAAGCATAGTGCATGCCGAAGGAAACAAAATAAAAGAGTTTGAACATTATAAAGAGAAGAAACATAGCAAATCTGGTCTGGTCTGGTCTGGGACATACATGGCAGAACCTGAATTTTTTGACTACATTAAAGAAAAAGACAGTTCAACAGAACTGAATGTTGTTCCAAAAATTCTAAAAAATGATCTTCTCTATGGTTATATTTTCAGCGGTTACTGGTTTAACATCCATACAGAAAACGACTTAAAAGAAGTCAAAAAGGCCCTAAGTTCTGATTAAGCCAATTACCCTTTCACAAGACCTTTTTCTTCCAACTCTTCATGCGCCTTGTCAGTCATATCTTTCGCAGCTACCTGCTCTCCCCATACAACTAATTCTTTCATCCCCTCTTCAAAATCAACAGAAGGTTGGAACCCTAGTTTTCTGATTTTTGATATGTCAGCGAAACAGTGCCTTATATCTCCAGGCCTGTATTTGTTTATAATCTGTGGCTCTATTGTTCGACCGTACAGTTTTGCCAAAACATTTGCGATATCCAGGATAGATACAGGTTTTCCGGACCCAACATTAAACACATTATAATCTGCCTCTTTTTTCTCCATTGCCAGAATGTTTGCCTGAACGATGTCCTTTACATTCACAAAATCCCTTGTCTGCAAACCGTCCTCGAAAATTACCGGTGGGTTATTGTTCTTTATTCTTGAGGAAAAGATCGCGCATACTCCGGTGTAAGGATTGTTTAAACTCTGCCGTGGCCCATAAACATTGAAATACCTTAATGCAACTGTAGGAATCCCATAAGCATTACCTACACTCAGGCACATTTCTTCCTGGTCTTTTTTTGTTATAGCATATATTGATGTGGGTTTTAAGGGCTTTTCTTCACTAGTATGCAGAGGTCTAGTGGAAGTATTGCATTTTGAACATTTCATTTCCCATATTTTTGATTTTAGCTGCTTTTCTGCCCTGAGTGCAGGATATACAACGCCGCAATTGGCGCACTCATAAACACCCTCACCATAAATAGACATAGATGAAGCAACAATCAATTTCTTTATGTTAAAATTCCCGTTTACAATTATGTCAAGGAGTTTCGCAGTTCCCATTGTGTTTATATCAACATATTTTTCAATCTGGTACATTGACTGTCCAACGCCAACTGCAGATGCCTGATGAAAAACTATCTCTATATCCTGAAGTGCTTTTTTTATGTCTTCTTTGCTGCAAATGTCTCCTTTTACAAATTCTACGTTTTTGTTGAGATAGTCAGGCATGCCGTCTGTATGCACCTGAGGTTCCAGATTATCAAAAACTCTCACATCATGACCAAGTTCAACCAGCCGGTCAACCAAATGAGAGCCAATAAAGCCCGCTCCACCAGTAACTAAAACATTCATAATAACACAGATTTAATTTAAATGAATATGTATTAATATACTATTATTATCCTACTTTTTAGGATAAAAGTCAAAACTGTCAGGCCTTTTCTGCAAGTACCTAAGCTACAGCACCTAGGTGTTTTCCAAAAAGTTTAACAACTCATAGATTATAATTTCATTAATCTCAATCCTGCTTTAAATTTTTTCTGGAATTCCTCCTTTGTCTTCATAGAAGTCAGCTTATTTAATATATATAACGGTCTGATATAAAACTGTTTATATGCATGTTTTAATAAAACTATTAATTCTTCTCTTGTTAAATGTTCTTCCCATAATCCTGGCTGAAACTCAGGAGTTGGATTTTCTGCAAAAGTTCTCCAAAAATCCCCAAACCTCCCTTCATTCAAGCCCATATAGTATAAATCTGTAGCGGGGAATGGTGTTGTAACAGAAAAATGTACATAATCCGGATTAAGTTCCTTCGCAAAATCAATCGTCTGAAGTATCTCTTTTTTTGTTTCCCTTGGCGAACCAATCATAAAATAAGCTAAAGTTTCTATGTCTGCTTCTTTAGTCCATTTAAAGGCATTTTTTACCTGTTCAAGAGTTATCGCTTTTCTTAAAACATTTAAAATTTCCTGATTCCCTGATTCAACCCCATAATGTATTCTCTCGCAGCCTGCAGATTTTAATTTTAAAAGTAAATCTTTATCCACTGTATTTACTCTTGCCCGTATATCCCACCCAATCTCCAGATTCCGCTCCTTTATCAAATTGCATACATCTATAACTCTCTGCCGGTCAATAGTAAATGTATCATCATAAATCAACAGCTCATTAATGCCCATATCAACACATTCTTCCATCTCCCCAACAACATTCTCAGCAGATCTTGCTCTGAATAGTTTACCTAAATGTGGCCGGTCGCAGAACAGGCAGTTATAAGGACACCCTCGGCTGGTCATCATTGTTGTTATCGGCGATCTTTTTGATATAAGAGAAGAATATTTTTTATATGGTGTCAGGTGTCTTGCAGGAAAAGGTATGCTATCTAGATTATCTATAAGAGGTCTTGTGCCGGTATTAATCACTTTGTTTTTTTCCTTGTAAACAAGACCCTGGATTTTCTTATGTTTTTTCCTGTTATCTATATACCTCAATAACGCGGTAAATGGAATTTCTCCTTCTCCAAGCACTAAATAATCAATAGATGGCAGTTTTATAGTTTCCTCTGGAAATATATTGACATGAGGCCCCCCCAAAACAACGGGAACGTCGGGATACGCTCTTTTGACTGCTTTTGATAAAAGAATTGTGTCAATTATGGTAAAAGTTGTACCTGTTATGCCAACCAAATCAGGTTTTCTCCTTTTTATTTCTGATTCTAATTTACTCTGTGTTATCCCTTCAACCCCGCAATCAAGGACCTCTATTTTGTGGTCAGTGTACAGTTCTCCACACGCAGCAATATAAAGTATGCCTAACGGAGGATTAAATCCTCTTTCCTCCTCTACAAAACTGGGAAGATTATTTGAAATCATGTTTTCCAGCGGGGGATTAATTAACAAAACACGCATCTTTATCAAAGAAACTAATGAAAATTAAATTATTTAAATATACTCTTTCAAGCATCTTTTTCATGTTTTGGTTTTTAAAATTTAATGATTTAAAGGCAAACACACATAAACTTTAATACCTATAAGTTGATTTTATGTACAAGAAATTAACTGTTTCTATTGTGATTCCTGCTTATAACGAGCAGAAATTAATTAAAGACACGATTTTGGGAGTGCCAAAATATGTAGACAAAATAATAGTTGTTGATGATGGTTCAACTGATAAAACAGCATCAATTGTCAAAGAATTAAAAAGAAAAAATAGAAAAATTGAATTAATTCAACATAAGGTAAACAAAGGTTTGGGTTCTGCTATTGTAACCGGGTATAAAAAATCAATTAGGGGCGGTTATGATGCTGCTGTAGTTGTTGGTGGAGACAATCAGATGGATTTAAAAGAGTTGCCAACCTTTTTAGAGCCTATTGTAAATGATGAAGCGGATTACGTTAAAGGGAACAGATTTTTAAACAAGTCTTATAAGATAATGCCCTTTGCAAGATTATTGGGTAATATAATGCTATCGATTACAGAAAAACCCGCAACAGGATACTGGAAAATATTTGATACGCATGATGGTTACACAGTCATAAACAAAAAAGCTTTAGAACATGTTGATTGGGATAGTGCATGGAAAGGTTACGCTTATAACGTTGATTTTTTAGCAAGATTGAACATTGCGAAAATGCGTGTCAAAGACGTTCCAAGAAGAGCAATTTACTTGCCTGGTGAAAGACAAAGCCAAATCAAAATATTAAGATATATAATCATGGCTATGCCCCTTATCATAAGAACTTTTTTATGGAGGATTAAGGAAAAATATCTAAAGTGGTAAAATGTTGTGGTTTTTCCTTTCCATCTTATGCGCTGTTCTTTTCACAATACAGCATATAATAAGCAAAAAGATTCTTTTGGATAAAAATGCAGAATATTTAGCTTTTGCAAGAGT
>DAOVKX010000008.1 GCA_030631505.1 Candidatus Nanohaloarchaea archaeon | reverse complement strand
CGCGCCATTCTTTCGACAAACTCGTCTGCCATTTCTATGTGCTCATCTATTTTAGCGCCAATGTTCTTTATTCTTTTTTTATCCTTGTTTTTTTCCAGTGTTTTTTCAAATTTGTGAAGCTTGATTCCGTAAGTGACGTATTTTTTTTCCAGCAGACCCTCCCTGACAAAATATTTGTCAAGTGTTTTCGGGACGTCTTCTTTTGCAGGAGGCACTTTACCTATAAACATGAGCGGCGCCTGTCCTGCCGCAGCCATTGCCTGCTCAAGATAATGCGCTGCAGACTGCATCCTGAAGCCGGCATATTTAACAAATTCGGGCGCAGAATGAATCTTTCTGTCAACAGCTTCCCTTGTTGTTGGTATAGAGCCTCTCTGGAGCATCCTCTTTGCCGGCATAAATACACCAACATCAAAAACAGGAACACCAGAACGCAGCACTTCCATAACCAATGGCTCAACAGCCCTTACGCTCTCCCAGAACTTGGTCAAAAACATCCATGCCTGAAGCGTTATGTTTTCATCAATATCCTTGGCTATTTTTCTCAGTTCCAAGTCAATTTTTTCCTTGACCTCTTCAGGTATCTCTTTCCTGAATTTAGTATCATCAATTATAACAAAAATATCTATGTCGCTGTGTTCCTTGTGCGTTCCTTTGGCAACAGAACCATAGACCACAACAGCTTTCATGCTTTTCTTGAATTCTTTTACCAGTTTTTTTGCAAATTTCTGTGCAAGTTTAAGCCGCTTTTCCCTGCTTTCTTTCTGCAGTTCTTTTTTTGGCTTCTTCTCCTGAGTTTCTTTTTTCCTGCTGATTGTTTTTTTAACTGGCTTTTTTGAAGCTTTAACAGGTTTTTTTCTAGAAAGATTAGCTTTTTTCAGAGATGTTTTTTTTGCTGTTCGTTTAACCATAATACCACTTATATCAAGTTGTATAAATTTCTTGCGTTCCTGCTCATGCATTTAACTGACTCTGAGCGGGAATTGCTGTGTGTATAGTAGTAAAAGAAAAGAAAACTTTATAAAGGTTGCGGATTAACTGACGATTGCGTTTATGTAGATTAGTGTTATCTATACCGTCCTTTCTTCCATTCAGGACCCTTGCCTTTTTCCATTGCTGCTTTGCTCAGAGCTGTATGCTCTTCTTCAGGTACAGTAATCAGGCCTTTAACAGGGTCCAATGCATGCTCCCTTATTGCCAAATCCTGTGCAGCTTCGAAGTTTTTGTCAATTCCGTAGAATTCCTTTGGCAGTTTGTTTGGGTTTGTGTCCTTTAATAACTCAGTTCTTAAGTACCTAAATGCCACCATACTCTGCTGGATGCCATAAGAACCCATTTCCCAGATAAAATAAGCATTGTTCATGCCTTTCTTTCGAAGACCCCACATCCATGTGTAGAGCACTTTCATGTCATTTGATAAAAGATTTACAGGTGCATGTGCGCCTGCAATAGGCCTTGGGGCATTTATGTGCAGCATTGTTATGTATTTTGCCTCACCATTGCTGATTTCTTTTATCTGATCGCTTGGTTCCACGTAATTGACAAGAAGGTGCTCAAAGTCCAGACAGTAGGATAAATTTTTCCCGCCGTCGATTGCCTTGATAATTTTTATGTGGTCTGTCGCTTTTATTACTCTCAGTTCGCCTTCATGTCCTTGCGGAGGCATATTTGTTTCTATATAAATATGAACATCGTTTTTGAGCGCGTAATCATAAACATTTTCATATCTTGTTTTTTCCCTGGTTTTTATTTTTATCCCATACTCCTCGGTCTTTGCGAACAAATGCCCTTTTATGTATCTCGCAGCAACAGCAGTTATCAGATGCTTGATATCCTCAATTAGTTTTCCTGATTTTCCTATTTCCCTGTCTGCTTTTTCTATAATTTTGTCAGGGTCCTTGGATGTTCCAACAATGCTTGTCCAGAGTTTGTCTTTTTTCGTATACATCCACTTTGCAATCACTCTATATGCAACCTGTTCTTCTGCTTCAGAGCCATGCTTCCCCCAATAATCAAAAACAGTGTGAAAGTTTGTTCTGTCTGTGTATGATTCTATTTGCTGGGTCAGGCGGAATTTTTTGAGTTCTTTTTCGGTGAGAATCGTTCTCATAGCATTTCCTAATCCGCTAACTCCATCTTCCAGCATCTGCACAGCAGACATCCTGTTGATTTTTTGTATATCAGTTCCTATCTCCATCATTCGTTGCTGAATAGCTGGGATGTTGAAATTGTTTCTGGCCATCTTTTCAAGTTCAGCTAACTCTCTCTGTCTAGTATTTAATAAAAATTCCCTGAACTTTTCTGTGTGCTGGTTAAGTACGCTTCTCCATTCTGTTTCAGCGTCTTTTTTTGCTTTTTCAAAAAATATTCCTTCTGATGCTTTGTCATCAAAATAAGTTATTATATCAGGGTCTCCTGCAACACCCATTGAGCTGAACAGGACTTTTATGAATTTTGCCATGAACCAGTCCTTTAGTCCTTCTGTTTTAATGAAGTCTGCAAGGTTTGTGCCGTCAGGAGCGACCATTTTTCCTGCCATTGACCTCTGCCCAATTGCCGCAGTTACATTTGGCCTTGGCTGTGATGATGTGTGGAACAGAACATATTTGGCTTTTAGTTTTTCACTTGCTGCTTTAACACCTTCGGTTAAATCCCTCTGCATGCTTTTCCATGTGAATGCCTCCGCAACTGTTAAGTCCATATTAACTGGCAGGTGTATCCCTATATCAAGTCCCTCTCTTTCCTTTACTCGCAGGACCATTCTGTCCAGTTCAGGCTCATATACCTCGGAAAGTGCCTCAAGGTCCACCTGTACAAATTCAGAACCATGCCTGCACCCCACCATAAGCTTTCTTGCAAGGCCCATAGTTCCGAGCTTGTCCTGAGCCATTGAAGCAAACCCCGGGGTTGAACCGACTATATATCCTTTTGGTTTTCCCATAATATCACTTATCCAGTTAACTAACTGCTTATTAGTATTTGCCTTAATTATAATATATAAATATTGAGACTGTATATATTTTTGTGGATTGTGATTAATATGGGGCTTCTTGACAAGCTGAAAGATAAAATGTCTGGCAAAAGCGAGATTGACCGGGAAATTGACGAGGCGTTAGGCACAGATACATATTCGAGTAAAGTTCTTGAGGGAAACAAGCAGTTTGATACATTTTCTGAAACCGGGGCACCTGCGAGAAGAGACCTTGAAATGACGCATGCCCAAAGCCCTCTGGAGCACCGCGAACCGCCGGCATTTCATGAACCTGCAGGGCAGCATTTTGGAGAGCCGGCCAGAGACACGTCTGCGACGCATTTCAGGGAAGAGCCAACTGCAGGGTTTTCAGGGACTGCCCGATACAACGAACCCCTCCAAAGGCCGCAAAGCTCAGGGCCCGGACTGCCAATGCAGGAATCAGTGCCTGAGGAACCGCTCGACATGAGACGGCTTGAATCCCTTTCTTTTGAAATAAAGACAATAAAATCGCAGAATGAGTTAATTCTTGAAAAATTGAGAGTTATTGAGGATAGGCTTAGGCGGTTTGTGTAGTTTGTTTTCTGATTGGGTTGCTGTCAATATACCAACCAGAATACTGATTTTTAAGATTGAATTTAACGTAAGAGACAAAAGAATTTATTTTTAGTCCAAGATTTTTTTACTAAAAAGAACGAATCTTTTTTAATTTAGAGGGTATTTTCTGCGTTGTGTTAATTAGCGCGCTTTTTAAAAATTTAATGTTGCTGTACTGAGACGGGCGACCCACTAATTCTAAAAAGCCGGACCCTTTAACTTTTTTGTTATCAAACAAACCTTTTACAGTTAATGGACCTTCCCAATAGTTTATTGTTCCAAATGTCATTTCCTGATTTTTGATTAATGGTTTCACTTCTAAATCAATGTTTTTAGACGGTATCTCGATTTTCCAAGATAAAACATATTCAGCTTTGGTTTTCGGGCTCGTCCATTTTATTCCAAGAGGGGTAAATTTAACTTCATTTATGTGTTCCTGCCTGTTATCAGGATACGATATGCTTGCCAGATAAGTCTTAACTTTCCTATCATCATATTCGAAACAGACCATTTCTGTATCATCATCCAATTGAATTGAAAACCAGGTCCATTTATCATTTGAGTGAGTTACGTTTGCCCATTGGTGGTCCATCCAGGACTTGCCTTTTACTTTTATTGACTCATTCCCTATTTTTATTGTCCCCTCTGTTTTCAGATTAGTCAGAGAATAATAGTATGTTTTCTTGGAATTGAGGTCAATATATCCGTTTCCCCCCTCTAATAATGGTTCTTTAACTGATGTCAATGTCAAATCCATATTTTCTGTTTTTATATAGTACTTGAATTTCTCTGTCTCTTCTATTACCTGATTAAAATAATCATCAAAAAACACAGGTGTTGTATAGTTAATGAAAAGCAGCGGTTTTGAAAAGCTGTCTTTTGATATCGTGGAAATGTAATCTATTGTTGGATAAAAAGCCTTATGTTTTATATCTGAAAGAATGGAATGTGAAAAATAAAGAATTTTAATGGGGATTTTTGCCAGGAAGGGAATTTTTACTTTTTTAACATCTGCCTTAAACAGGCAGTTCATAAAAGAATATTTATTATGGTTTTCATCTTCTAAATGGCCATTAAAATACCACCACTCAATTATGTGCTTATGGGAAAGTTCATCTTCCGGGAATTTTATCGGCTTCATAGATTAAAAGAGAGTAATTTGATATTTAAGTGTTTACTGCTTACAATTAAACTTAGATTTGATTAGCCCTTGGTTTCAAACCAAAGAAAACCACAACACATGATAAAATATACCACCATACAAGTGTTAGTATAAGGGCTGATTTCATAATAATGGGTAGAGTCAAACCATCAACAAATGTAAGGGGCAGAAAAATAAAGAGATAAAGATAATTTCCAGCGGAGTAAACTGCGTTAACTGCTGCGCTGCCGCCTAACCCAAGAACTTCATCAAGCATAAAACCAGAGAAAAGCACCAAAACTGCAACAAATGGAAACATTAGAGTTATGATGAGTTTTTCTTTGTCACTTTCAGGAAATCTTTGGGTAAAATTCTCATGACTATATTTTGAGTGTTTACAGTATAAAAAATGAATGAACTCAAAAAGAGAATCAAGTGAAGCCAGGTTAATCTTAACACCGCATAAATCAGTTCAGGTTATATTTCTCTTTGTATTTTTTGATGTTTTTTTGTTTTTTAGATTCATATAATCTTTTTGCGCTTTCTGTAAACCATCTGTGCTGTTCCATAAATTCAAGCGAGTGCTTGTTCCATTTATCATCATCTATCGCACATTTATGTAATCTAGCTTCATGGTGCTGCATCAATTCCAGTTTCAGGGTTCTCCTGCTTGTTAAGTAATTTTCCGAACCCAAGAGAGAAGCATCCGCATCTCTTAAAACCGCAGCGTATTTTGTCTGCGGCGGGTTTTTCATATTTGTATTTATGATGGCATCCACTACAATCTTTATTTGTTCTGTGGTGTATTCGTACCTGCTTGTTTTCATATAATTTTCAGCTATTTGAGCACTTACAGGCTCATTGTTTTCGTATTGTTTAGTAAAGCCAGTATCATGAAAAGCAGCAGCGATTCCCACAAGCATCTTAGCTTCTAATGAAAATTTTTCTTTATCTGCAATAGTTAAAGCAGCGGGAACAACCACAAGAATTGTATGTTCTTTTATGTGATACCTCAGAGAAACAGGCAATTTATCCAGAACTGCGTATGCAACTGATTTTGCATCTTCAAAATGTTCCTTGGTAATTTCTGCATTTTTTTGAATTGCCATAACACTAACAAGAAAAGGGATTTTTAAATATTTTGATTTACTGTTACGTTTATAAATAAATTAAAATTAATAAATTTTTTATGGGAAATTTAGTTAGTTATAACGGGGAACTCCTGGCTACTTATTATCTTGAAAAAAGAAGCCATGGCAAACCAGATGAACTTGATGGCCATGTTTTTGAATTTGAAGGATTAGAAGCGTTAACAAAACTTCTAAACGCTCCTAACAGAGATTTAACAGATGAAGGGGAGAGTATCGGAAATATTAAATTGAGATTAAAAGCAGATAATTGTTTTGGAATCTTTCTTTCACCTGAACAACGTTATGCAAATCGGTGTGAACGTTAATATAGTTTAACACCCCGAAACTTAAAACATAATCAAATTGGTTTTTCAGCCAGGCCAAAAAGGGAAAGAACTTCTGTCTTTATTGTTTCTATGTCTTTTCTTCCTTCATCCAGATATTTTCTTCTTTGCTTGTAAAAGAACTCAAGAGAGAAAATGAATGAACTCAAAAAAGATTTTTTGGAAAATCATTTTAAAGAATCGGGTTAATGAAATTTCTACTCAAAAAAACTCCTTTATTTCTTTGTCAATATCCCTAATTATTTTTAATTCCGTTTCCGGAGGGAGAAGTTTTTTGTAGTTTGGCCAGAGGTATCGTTTGTCCATGAAGACTACTATACCTCTGTCATCTTCTGAGCGTATTAATCTGCCTGCGGTCTGTATTGCCTTGGTCATTGCAGGATATATGTAGCCGTAATCCCAGCCCCTGTTGAATTTGTGGTCGTAATGCCTGATCAGCGCTTTGGTCAGCAGGTCCGGCCTGTTGAGAGGGAGACCTACGAGGATGACCATAGTCATTGCCTTTCCCGGGAAGTCAGCACCCTCATTGAATGAGCCACCGACAACCCCGAACAGGCAGGAACCCTGTTCCGCCAGATTCACGAATTCATTATAAAGTCCTGTCTTTTCTTCCTTGCTCATATTCGGCTCTTCAAGAAGCGGTTTTTTATCAAGGGAGCGTTCTATGATCTGGAAAATTTTGTTGCGCATCTTATAGCTTGGAAAAAACACGCCGACATTTCCTTTGTTTTTGTTTATCAACTTGACAATGTATCCTGAGATTTTAAGGAACTCTTTTTCTGTTCTCTGGGTGTATCTTGTTGTCACATCATTAGTGACAAGGTTCAGGCAGTTTTTTCTGGAAAAGGGCGAATCAAGCTGTATTTTTTCGCATGATTCCTCAAGACCCAACACTTTCCTGTACATAGTTAAGGGCGCCAGCGTTCCTGACATAAGTATTGAGGAGTGCGACTGGTCCAGTATGGATGAAGTTATGACTCCGGGGTCCAGGCAGTGATAAGAGAAAACAAAATAATCGCGGGTTTTGCCGCTGGCACGTTTCAGAATCCTTGTAAAGCCCACATCAGAGCCGTTCCATCCTTCCAAAAAAGAGAGCAGGCCTCCGATAAAAGACCTCTTTTTTTCCTCCCGGATCTCTTTTGCCGCATCTTCGAGCATCTCGAGAAATGATTCATAATTCCCGATTTTATTTATCATTCCTGCAATGTCTGATTTTTCAATGAATGTTTCGTCTTTTGCCCTGAGTTCTGCTCTGGCAAAGGAGATAAGTTTTTTATTAAGCGCTTCCAGTATGTTTGCCAGTTCCGGAAAATTAAAAGACATGGCTTCATTTGCGCATCTCTCCAACTGGTAGTCTGAAATGTTTGCCGAAAGGGAACTCCTGACCCGTTCCGGGAGATTATGCGCCTCGTCTATTATAAAAATCAGGTCATTGAATGACTTATTTAATCTGACCATAAACGCTTTCTGGACAGATGGATTGAAAATATGAAAATAATCCGCTATTATGATATTTGAATTTCTTGCGCGCTGCAGGAATATTTCATAAGGGCATAAGAACATGCATGATTTTTTGGCCTCTTCAGCATGCATGATTTTTTTGTCCAGTTTTTCCAAAGTTTTTTTGGCGTCTTCTGTAAGCTCGCCTGAATCACTCCATGTATTGTTCCTGTATTCGCAGCCCTTTCTTTCCTTCAGCATCCTGCAGTATTCTCCAAAATCAGAAGACGGAAGCGCTTCTATGTCCGGCACATTGCACAGCCATTTCTTCCCTATCAGGTCAGTAACTTTCAGTTCAATCCCGTGCCTGTCCTGAATTTTTCTTAAAGTGTCAATTACTATTTTGTGTTGTGAGTGCCTTGGCGTCAAAAACAGAATTGTCTTGTTGTTTTCCAGAGCATATTCCAGCGCAGGGCTCAGGACTGCTGCAGTTTTGCCTATGCCTGTTGGCGCATGGACAAGGAGATTTGTCTCCTTTTCCAAAGTCTGCTTTGTCTTTTCAAGAAGCTGCCTTTGGCCTTTACGGAGTTTACCAAAAGGAAATAAGTTCATTAGTATGATTTGTGAGTTAGTTTAAAATAATTAACCTGTGTCTGGTGCCGTAAGTGGTTGTTAAGCGCTGTTGCCACTCTCATTTGTCTATTTGTTAATGTATAGTCAAAGACATAACTTTTGGACTAATGCCTTTGCCATATCCTTAAAAATCGTAGATTTTTAGGATCCAGAAAATCTATAGATTTTCTCGGATAGTTAACCTCTCTTGGTTTTTGGTTGAATTTGTCCATTTATACGACGTTAACTATAATTGTAAATTGATAGCACATAAAGATTTTTAATATTTATTTTTAATTTATTCTTATGGCAGTAATAATTTACAATCCAAAATGCTCTGAATACGGGCATGGTTTCTCTCATCCTGAAGTGCCAGTGAGAGTTACAAAAACAGCAGAATTTTTAAAAGAAAAAGGTTGCAAGTTCATAGAGCCGGAACAAGCATCTGAAAAAGATTTGCTTTTGGTACATTCGCAGTCTTTGATTGACAGAATAAAATCCGGTGAAGGAAGTTCAGATAGTCCTAACAAAAACGGTAAAATGTTCGAATATGCTAAATTATCTGCGGGTGCTGCTCTGGAAGTGTTAAACCATTTGGATGATACGTGTTTTGTGCTAACAAGGCCTCCCGGACATCACGCGGGCAGGGATTTTTTTGGCGGATTTTGTTACTTCAACAATATTGCAATAGCTGTCGAGAAGGCAAAAGAAGAATACAACAAGATTGCTATAATTGATTTTGATATTCATCATGGCAACGGAACCCAGGACATATTTTGCAGTGACGAAAATGTTTGTTACTTATCCCTGCATTTTTCCCCGTTTTATCCTCACACAGGAACTTATTCTATAGGCGAACATTGCATAAATTATCTTATAACAAACTCGTCTAGAGAAGACTATATGAGAAAATTTGACAAGGTCATGAAAAAAATTAAGAAAATAAATCCGGACCTTATTGCTGTTTCGGCTGGTTTTGATACTTATGCCGGTGACTTATTAAGTCAGGTATATTTAAAAAAAGAGGACTATTCTGAAATAGGGGAAACGGTAGCCAGTTTAGAGAAACCCGTATTTTCTGTTTTAGAAGGTGGATACTCAGATGATTTGCCAATTCTTATAAGTAATTACATCCAAGGTTTATCTGAATAATACTTAAAGGTTACATACATAATTATATTTGGTGATTGTGCACTTTTCGGCACAAATCACGATTTAAAAAAAGCAATCTATTGATTTTTATGACAGAATTTCAACATAAGTCTTTAGAATTAAATAAAGACAAAAACTTAGTTTATACTGCAATGTCCAAATACTTGGCTTATTTTAAGGAGCATATTTCAAAATTTGTTCTGGAACAAAATTGCGTTCCGCTTAATCCATTCATGATTTTTAAATACTTTATGCTCGACACTCTGGAAAGAGATACGGTCAGAAACGCAAATAACACTTTAGTCAAAAAATCTGATGAGTTATGGGTCTTCGGATCGATAAGCGATGGAGTTCTTGCAGAAATAAAACTCACAAAACAGATGAACAAACCTATAAGATATTTCAAAATAATCCAAAACAAAGAAATCAAAGAAATTTCAAAAGACGAAGTTGAATTTGAAGAGGATTTGGAAAAATATTCTCATGAGTTGTAGCGCAGGCAGGCAATACTATGTCTGCTATATACACGCAGGACATAGTGATATTTTTATAAATATACTGTTAAATAGCAATATTATGTTGGGAATAGACGAAGCTGGGCGCGGTCCTGTTGTCGGGCCTATGGTTATGGTTGGGGCTCAAATCAAGCCGGAGGATCTGGACAAGCTAAAGGCGTTAAATGTAAAGGACTCCAAACTGCTGTCTCCAAAACGACGGGAGTTTTTGGCTGGGGAAATAAAAAAAATTGCAAAAATTGAACTGGTTAAAATATCTGCCAAAAGAATCGATGAGTTGATGCAGGTCATGACGCTCAATAAAATTGAGCTGAATGCCTTTGCAAAGATTATTAATGAAACAGATGCAAAAGAAGTTTACATAGATTTGCCGGAAAACGGCAATAAATTCAATCTGGCTCTGGTGCAGAAATTACACAGAAAAAACATAAAATTGATATCAGAACATAAAGCAGATGTGAAATACCCTATTGTATCAGCAGCTTCAATAATCGCAAAGGTTGAAAGAGATAGGGCGATAAAAGAAATTGAAGAAAAAACAGGCCTGGAAATCGGGAGCGGTTATCCTGCTGACCCACACACAAAGAATTTCCTTGAAAAATACATGGAAGCACATGGCGAGTTTCCGGATTTTGTGAGACATTCATGGATTACTGTGCAAAGATTAATTAAGGGTAAAAAACAAAGAAGTTTGTTAAGTTATGATAATACTGAAGGTGTATAAGTATGGAAACAGAGACAAAAATGGTTCTGCTATATTCGTTCATGGGTCTGCTTGTGGGTGTACTTAGCCCGAAGATAGGAGTCAGGCAAATGCTTGTTCTTGGTATCGTTTTGCTGATTGGCCTTGGTGAAATCACAGACCGGGTAATCCACAAGAAAACATTTTCATGGTGGTTCGGGAATGGGGCATGGCCTTATCTGGCTATGTGGTTCGCCACATGGGTTATCATCCATAATGCAGTCTGAATGGGGAAGAATGATGATCAGAGACGCATATTCAAATGAAGTAAAGCCGGATAAAAAAGTGAAGCTGGCAGGATTTGTCCATGAAAAAAGAGACCTTGGCAAACTGATTTTTCTGATTTTAAGGGACAGAGAAGGTTTTATCCAGGTGACTGCCAAAAAGGACAGAACAAAACCTGCAGTGTACAACACAATTAAAAAGCTGGGCAAGGAGTGGCTTGTGTCTGTTAATGGCGCAGTTGTTGAAAATAAAAGCGCGCCCTCGGGGCTTGAAGTTCTGCCGTCAGACATAGAGGTAATTTCAGAAGCAGAAACGCCTCTGCCCTTGGAAATAGCAGGAAAAGCTGAGTCTAATTTTGACACGCGGCTGGATTACCGGTTTCTTGATATGAGGCGGCCTGCCAATCTGGCAATATTTAAATTCCAGAACAAAATTGTGAAATACTTAAATGATTTCATGCAGGAAAACCGGTTTGTCAGAATTTTTACGTCAAGACTGACAAGCTCTGCAACCGAAGGAGGAACAGATTATTTTCCTGTTCTGTATTTCAACAAAGAAGCGTTTCTTGCGCAGAGCCCGCAATTGTACAAAGAGGCAGTTCTGGCATCAGGAATTGACCTGGTTTACGACATTGGTTTTGTCTACAGGGCAGAGCCGCACCATACGACA
Source organism: Candidatus Nanohaloarchaea archaeon (assembly GCA_030631505.1). GTDB lineage: Archaea > EX4484-52 > EX4484-52 > EX4484-52 > DAOVKX01 > DAOVKX01. The sequence continues at coordinate 10,338 of DAOVKX010000008.1, read as the reverse complement.
AGGCACCTGTGCGAATTCACTTCGTTTGATTTTGAGATGATTTCCGAATCAGTTGATGATGTACTTGACATGCAGGAGAAAATGATAATCTATTTGTTCAAGAATTTAAACGCAGACAAAGAATGCAAAGACATTCTCAAGATGCATAACGCGGAATTAAAGGTTCCCAAAAAGATTCCGAGATACACTTTCAATGAAGCCAATGAGATTCTTAAAAAACTTAATGTAAAAGTTGACAAAGATGATTTGACGCCAGATGGTGAAAAAGCGCTCTCTGAATACTGCCTTGGGAAATATGGCACAACATTTGTTGTTGTGAAAGAGTTCCCTTTCAGGAAAAAACCGTTTTACCTGATGAGAAAGGGCAAAGACTCTTCACATTCTTTTGACCTTTTGTACAATGGTCTTGAACTGACAAGCGGAGGGCAAAGAGAACACAGGTATAAAGAGCGGGTAAAGAACATAAAACTAAAGGACTTGGATCCCAAATTATTTTATGATTTAGTGTTTTATAAGTATGGCATGCCTCCGCATGGCGGCCTTGGCATGGGTATTGAAAGACTGACAATGAAAATTCTGGGCCTGAAAAATGTAAAGGAAGCGGTTTTACTTCCGAGAGACCCTGACAGACTGAAGCCATAGGTGGAAAAATGAGTGTGAAAATTGATAGGAGCAAGTGCATTTATTGCGGCGGGTGCGTTTCCGTCTGCCCATCCAATGCACTGGACCTGAAAGAAACCAGAGTAGAATGCGACCCTGAAAAATGCGTTAACTGCAGCGTGTGTGTAAAATTCTGCCCTATGGGCGCAATCAGTTTAAACAAAAAAGATAAGTAAGTACTTGTTAATATTGCTCTGTGGTTCATGAAATACCTGCGCAGTCTTAAGTTTTATGCTTATCTGTGAACTGAAGTCTTCATGGCGCGCCAGAGATAATTAACAGGGTAATTTTTATGGAGAAACTAAAAAAATTTGCTAAATTGTTCTTTACAACACCTTCAAGAAAGAAAACCATGGGACTAATCTGGCTGATGGGTTTTATATATGCCTCCCTGACATACATACCTGTATACAAACACACCACTTTTCTTTTTTCCATAAAAGTGGGTTTTAGTGTGGCTATATTGCTTTATATTCTTCCATCTCTTGTATTTGGCGCACTGGCAACAATACTGTTTAAGGATATGAGAAAGAACTGGTATGCGCTGGCTTTGTTGAATGAGACTCTGCTTTTTTTAGGCGTAATCTCGCTTTATCTTCTGACAACGACAGCACATATACTGAACCTTATGTGGTGGTGGCTTTTATTGATTTATGGTATTGATTTTCTTGTATTCGTGGTCTTTTATGGAAAAAAATTAAATGTGAAATCAAGCGTCTTTTCGCTTAGTTATCCATTAATGGTTGTCTTTATTCTCTATAAGCTTTTTTATAATCACATCAATCTTGGCAGGGGGCTCTTGTATGAAAACCTGATTATCCTGGGGGCTGTAATAGGAGGGACATTAGCGGTAATATATTTTTTGGAATACCTGTTCGGGGGAAATATCGAGGGAGTCACATTAGTTGAAACGTTATCTAAATTTGTCAGGGGGATGGGCGATGAAAATTTCTACATTTCAGGACTCGGCATCAGGATAAAGGCACTTTTACAGTCTTTATGGATAAAGTCAGGCGATAAACATACAGTGCTGGTTATCCCATGGCTGCATCCCGGCCCAATGCGGGGTTTTGGCGGCGGGCTTCTGACGTCCAGATTAATCTCATATGTCAACAAAAGATTTGACAGCGGCTTCTTTCTGCATGTTCCGTCTTCGCATGAAATTGATACATTAAGCATCGGTGTAGTTGACAAAATCAAAAGGGGCTTAAAAATGCCGGAGAAGTATGCGGGAAAAGCAACGGGAGTTCTGAAAGAGTCAGCAGGGAGCATAATGATTTACGGCCAGAAAATAGGCGATGTTTTCCTTTTTGTAATAGATGCTGCCCACATAAATCACTATGATGTGTCAATTTTTTATTACATACGGAACAAATTCAAAGAGAAAATTGTTTTTGCAGATGCGCACAACAACAAACCTTTAAAGTCACCGAAGGACCTTCAATTCGGGGAAAAGGATATGGAAACAATAGAACACCTTATAGAAAACTTAATGGCAAGACTGAAAAAAGAACCTGAGCATTCTTTAAAGATCGGAACATCCATTAATAAAAACAATAAAATGTTTTCTTTTGTCGTGCAGTCCGGTAGGCAGAAAAACCTTTATTTTGTCCTTGATGAGGATGGCATAGAAAAACACAATAAGGAATTAATAAAAAGCATTGCAAAAAAACACAATTTTGATAATATAATCGTATTGACTACAGACACGCACTCTGAGAATGTAAGGGACATCCTGTCTGAAAAAGAATACGACAAAAATGAGATTGAAGCAATCATAGAAGACTCCCTGAATAATCTAAAAAGCGCTTCTCTTGGCTACTCAGAATCATGGCTGGAAAATGTGGGTGTAATGGGGAATACATTTATGGCTTTGAAAAATACAGCAACGATACTAATACACCTGACACCTGTCTTGCTGGGAGCGCTGTACCTGATTATAGGTGTTTTATTATGGGGACTCCTGTGATATACAAGGTTCTGTACCGTACCTGCAAGCACCTGAGCATAAGTGCAACAAATATATACTCCAAGCAAGTAAATTAATGTATGAAAACAAGTTTTGTTTTATTCCTGATTGCTTTAGCTATGGGTCTTGCAGGTGCTGTGTCAGCTATGAGTGGAGAAAGGCATGAGACTCTTGGAGTAATCTTGAGTATAGGCGTAATGTCGCTGGCTCTCGCAGGCATAAGTATTGATTAACTGCCGACATGATACAAACCCTACATGCTCTTTTCAATTACTGTTCTTGATAACTGCCTGATGTAGTTTTATCGGGGGTTATCCTGTTATTGTTCGAAGTGTTTGAACTTTGATTCAAAGTTGCAGAAAACCAGCGCTCTCTTAAAACCCCTGATTTGCGAACTCAGAACCTGAAACCCCACCCATAAACTGATGTTGAAAATCCGAAAGATTTTCAAATATACCGCAGTCATGCAAATGTTTCAGGATTTTAAGAAACATATAGACGACCTGTAGTGCACCACACCCAAGTGAAGACGTATATATCTTTATCGGAGCAAAGCATATAAACTCTATCAATCAGTATGTTTAACTCTTAAGATTCAAAGGAGGGGTAAAATGTACCAAGACGATGAAAAAACAGAAAGCGATTCTGAAGGAAAGAAAGAAGAAGATAAAGAAGAATAGATTAACTGCACATTAATGTATAGTACTGGTTTGGGAACTCAAAACGCGCTTTCTGCGTTTTGAGTTTTGTTTTTTATTTCTAAATTATTTCCAAATCCTGAAAATTGAGAATATAATATGCTTATAGCCAGAGCAATAACTATTCGCACTAATTGCTTTGCCATACACATCACGGCAATTGGTTTTTTGTTGAAGTTTGTTCTGACATTACTTGCCGCGGGTACATCAGCAAACACAAAATATATATACCGATAAGACAACAATATTGTATATCATAAAAATGGTGTTGTGTTATGGTGAATGACGAAGTTGAAATAATGGGACAAAAGGACGAGTATGAAGTTGTTCCCCTGACGCCAATCCGGAGACTGGAAAAAAGAATGGAAAAAATGGAAACAGGCAAGTCCATGACAAATCTGGAACGGCTTATGGATAAAATACTTGACATGGTCGAACTGAACCAGAGAATTGTAGATGAAATGGTTAAATCAAACCAGTCGCTAAGAGAAGACCTGTATTCGCTTGTCGGGAAAATAGACAGTTTGCAGAAGAAAATGGGCAACTTTATTGATATAGTAAGCGACGCAGGCAGAGATGAAACAGGGGGCAGCGGAATGAAGGAAGGGATGGAAACTCTGGTGAAGACAATTGTTGAATCAAACAAAGCTATTGCGGAGGGTAATCTATCAATTGTCGAGGGTCTGGGTTCTATTGAAGAAAGGTTAAAAAAACTTCAGCTGAGCAGCGGTCCTGCAAGACCAACCACGCTATACAGGCCAAGAATGACAGGGCTGCCGCGAAGGGAAGGAGCACAAAAATAATTGGTGGCAGGTGTTGAAATGAAACTTAAGCCGGATTTATTGGAATGGTTTTTTGTATTAGGGTTAGTGTTAATAACTATCATGGAGTACCTGCTGGTGGCAGGAGGGTTGAGTTCCGCAAGGCCTGAAGCATCATTAACCAACATAATTCTGTTATTGGTTGTTGCCGGAGAACTGGTAATTGGCATATTATTGGTAAGAATTTATGCAAAGATGAGGTAAAAAACCGAAAATTATATATACTCATGTTACTTAAACATAAAAGTATGACCTCTATTCAGATGGTGAATAAATCATGAAAAAAATAAAGAAATGGTTTCATATTGATAAAAACGGAGCAACTGAATTTGAAAAGAGCATAATTAAAGGATTTGGATTTGTATTGGGAGCAACAGCAGGGATTACAATCTTGGTTTTATTGTTCTCGGTATTGACCATAATTTTAGGATAGGTGAGAAAATATGAAAAAAGGAATTACTCCTGTAGTTGCAATTGTCTTACTGCTTATGATGACTGTTGCAGCAGCAGGCGTGGCTTATGTATTCGTACAGCAAATGATGGAAGGTACTGGGGAAGCTATGACTGAGCAAGCACAGAAAGGATTTGAAACTATGCAGACGGCAATGACTATTGAATCAGTATCGAATTACCGAATAGATAACTGTGGCGATTATACTGCTGCAGGTGCAGCTGTCTGTGATGCTGAATTTGGCTGTAGTTGGAGTGGTGGTACCACTACCTGCATATCAATATGTGATACTCTAGTTGCTGAAGGTACTTGTAACGCTGAAACTACATGTGAATGGGACTCTGATACAACTAGCTGTGAAAAGGAGGATTTCACACAAATTTACATAAGAAATAGTGGTAGTACAGTCATAACTATGAGCGAACTTACTTTATACAAGGATGGAATACTGGAAGATAAGTTTAAAGTGAGTCAAGCGACAATTGCAGCACGTGATGTTGTAGCTCTTAGAGCAAGAATAGACTTTCCAGAAACTGTAGGACATGAAAATAATAAAATGGTTTTAAAACTGTCTACTCCTGCAGGAGTTGGAACAACGTATAAATGTATGGTTACAAAAGATGGCGCTACAAGTTGTTAAAAACCCTTTTTATTTTTTTGGGTTTTTTCATTCTTTTTCTTAGTTGTTGCTTTTTTAGAGTTTGCAATCTTAAATGACATTTTTGAAAATTTACCTTGCGTAACATATATATTCTACAAACAGACATAGTTTAATTATGTTACAAAAAGCACAAGTGCAGGTAGTCAGCGTAATGCTAATCACAGGCATAGCACTCTTCGCTGTTAGCGCTGCTTATTTCTGGGGCATACCTCTAATCCATAAGAGCCAGAGCAGTACAGAAGTTTCCCAGGCAAAGAACCTTATGCTGAATTTAGCTGATGAAATCGATACAGTTGCGCAGAGAGGCGACCAGAAACTGCTGAGCATAAACGTAAACGGCGATTTCAAAGTTAATGGAGATGAAAACTGCATAGAATACAAGATACTCAGTGAAACAGCTGCGGTTGCGACTACCGGATGGGTTCCGTTTAATGATGAACTGGTGCCGGTAAGAAGAAGCCTGCATCTGGTGAAATCGGGAGGAACCGAAATCATGGAACTACGCGGAGAAACCTGCACTGTTAGAAGCAACTGCCCAACCAGCACAATAACAATAAGCGGGTGCAGTGCCAGCAACACTTATGAGGCAGGAAGTACATTCACAATCAGCAATGACAATTACCAAGTAGACCAGATTAACTGCGGAGCAAATGAATTTGCAGTTATAACAGGGCCTGAAAAGGAAGTTACTGGATTCCTTGGCACGCACAGAGGAGGTGTTGTAATAGCCAGAGCAGAGCCAGTAGGGGATATGTACCTGACAACATTTAAACTGGTGTACCGGGAATTGTACAACCCAAATACCAAACGGGGCTATAAAATAAACATAACAGAAAGCGGAAACAGCATAGCATCAGAAGGTCAGAAAAAACTGGTTATATCAAAAGGTGAAATAGGCAGCATAACAAAAAGCGATGGTAGTGAATTGGTAATAACTCCTATAAGTGTGACAGTTTCATGAAAAACTCAAACAAAACCAGAAAAGGGCAATACCTGACTGTTGAGGAAATTTACTTAGTTGGTATAGGGCTTATGCTGGTTATAGGACTCACTGCAATGGTTAACACGATGAACAGCAGCATACTGGATAGTGTAAAGTCAGAGCAGGGCTTAAGTGTTGAAAACCTGATAGTCGGCAATATCGAGAAATTGAAAAACGAAGTGACAGGCACTGATGCAGAAGCCTCGGTGGAGCTAAAAATTCCTCCGGAAATTGGAGGCGCCTACTATTATATAACTGGTTCAGAAACAGACAATGGGATTATAATAAAAGACATAAACGGGAATAATATAACCAAAAAGGAAACTTCTATACCTGTTGAAGGTCTTGTCCACTCCCAGAGCAAAAGGATGAAAATAACACTATTTGAAACATCAGGCGTTAAAAGGATTACAATAAGGAGTGTGAGTTATTAATGAACTTGGGAAAGGCGGTAGCCAAGTTTGGAAAAAGATACAAGGATTATAAAAGAAGACTGGAAGAGCAACAAATGCTTAGAATTACTACTCCTGAAATAAATATTGATGCGAAAACGGGCCTAAAGGGAGGGGAAGAGGAAGAAAAAGGGGAAAAGAAAGAATATTACAAAATAGGAATTGGTGACGTAAAAAAGTTATCCGGGAAAGGAATCAAAGAAGAAGAAAGCTTAAGAGATGTTGACATCACGTACCCGCTCACACCAGTAAATCCAAAAAGAGGGAAGAAAATATATGCGTGGTGCGCTACCAGATGGGACTCAAAAAGTAATTCCCTTATTTATAACGTAAGAGAACCGCATATCTCCCTGGATGATATAAGAAGTATTGAAAGACTTAAAAAAATAATTGAAGAAACAATAGATGTTGATTTCAAGACAGTAAAAAAAGAAGCTGCAATAAAGTATCTAAAAGACAGCATAAACAAGATAATAGGCCAATTTGGACTTGAGTTGGGTCCTGAAAAACAAAAAATTTATGAGTATTATATTATACGGGATTTTCTTGACCTCGGTAAAATACAGCCAATATTAAATGATGAAAACATAGAGGACATCTCCTGCGACGGAATAAATCTGCCGATATTTGTAAACCACAGAGACCCTAAATTTGGTTCACTCAAAACAAATGTTTCCTTTGGCAGGAGAGAAGAGCTTGATGAACTTATAATAAAACTCTCGCAAAGATGCGAAAAAAGTATTTCTGTTGCAGAGCCGCTACTCCAGGGAGCGCTTCCGGGAGGCTCAAGAGTGCAGGCAACACTCGGGGTGGATATTGCAAGGAGGGGTTCAAACTTCACGATAAGAAAATTTACAAAAGAGCCGTTAACGCCGATACATCTTCTTAATTTTGACACTGTTGATGTGAAAACCCTGGCATACCTGTGGCTACTGATAGAATACAACAATTCGATTTTAGTATCGGGTTCAACAGCATCGGGAAAAACAAGTCTGTTAAATGCACTGTCCCTGTTTATAAGGCCAACGCTTAAAATTGTTTCAATTGAAGATACGCCTGAATTAAGACTGCCGCATGTGCACTGGGTCCCTGAAGTTTCAAGGGAAAGTTTTGGCGGTGGGGTTTCGGAAAAGAAACACGGAGAAGTCAGTTTGTTTGACCTGCTGAAAGGTTCTTTAAGGCAGAGGCCTGATTACATTATAGTCGGCGAGGTCCGGGGTAAAGAAGCTTTTGTCTTGTTCCAGCAGATGGCCACAGGCCATGCAGGGCTTGCCACACTGCATGCAACCTCATTGGAGAAAGTCATAGACCGACTGATAACGCCCCCGATTAATTTACCGCCTTCACTGCTGGAAACGCTGGATGCTATGGTTTTCATTAAAAGGACCAGACGCAAGGGAGAATACGTAAGAAAAATTTCAGAAGTTCTGGAAATAGTAGAGTATGACAACAAAAAGAAAGATCTGATTTCCAACAAAGTAGTCAAGTGGAATGCTGCAACAAATAAATTCAATAATCCTAATGGGAGTTACTTGCTTGGGAAAATATCCGAAACCTTTGGGATAAAAGAAGGGAATATAAAACGGGAATTGTATGACAGAATGAAAGTTTTAAGCTGGATGCAGGACAAATACATAACGCACTATAAACAAGTTTCTAAAGTTATAAATGCCTATTACTCCAGACGCGAAGATTTGATGGCTCTAATAGAGGCTGAGTAAATGGATGCTTCCAAACAATATAGTGATTTTGCTGTTAAAATCAGCAAGACTTCTGTTGAAAAATACATGTTAAAATATTTTGAACTGCTCCATAAAGACCTCCAGAGAGCAGACATAAGAAAACCCCTTATCGAGTATTTGTCTATTGCAGTAACAACTTCTGCACTGGTTTTCCTTTTCCAGACATCAAGCATATCTATAATAATGACAAATATCTCTATGTTAGGTATTCCTGCAATAACAAGAGGCCTCAGCCTGGTGATTGGTTTTTTAGGCGGTTTATTCAGCGCAATAGCTGTTTTTGGATTGTTCTATATATACCCTTCACTAAAGCTTGCCGAACGGAGAAAGAATATTGATGACAGCATACCATTTGCAACACTATACTTTGCAACAGTGGCAGGCAGCGGAGCGCCACCGGTCACCATGTTCAGAACCCTGGCAAAGTTCAAGGAATATGGAGAGATTTCAAATGAAGCAGAGAGAGTGGTTCAGGAAATTGATGTGATGGGTGTTAATTTTGCTGATGCGCTGGAGCACTCTGCAAAAAGAACACCGTCAGAAAAATTTGTTGATTTGCTATGGGGTATGAAAACAGTTTTGACCACCGGCGGTGACCTAAGAAAATTCTTACATGAAAAGTCTGATTCTTTAATACGAGACTACAAACAAAGATTAAGGGATTATGCAAACCAATTGTCACTGCTCACCGAAATCTATACTGTTGTTGTTGTTGTTGGCCCTGTTCTTTTTACCATAATGCTGACAATCATGGGTATGATGAGTGGAGGGATTGGCACACAAAGACTGATTGTAGCAATACAGTTGACTGTAATATTCCTTGGACTGCCTGCGGCCTCGTTCGCGTTTCTGGTCATAAGTAAAGGCATGTCACCAAAATCATAATTAGTGGTTATATGAAAGAAAAAAAGACGATAAAATACTTTGCCTCTGTTGCAGGTTCGCTTTTGATAATCTGCGGCATAATTGTAATGTTTGTTGGCTCTCTAAGCACTTATGTTGGCTATGGCCTGATCTCCATAGTTTTGGGTGTAATTATCATTTTTTTACCTTATCTTCTGGATTCATATTTTCAATATATGAAACTCAAGAAAATGGAGGATCAGTTTCCAAGGTTCTTAAGGGATTTCGCCGAGGCAAAAAAAAGCGGTATGACTCTCCCGCAGGCGTTCTCATACCTCAAGAAAACAGATTACGGCGCCCTGAATCCTGAAATCAAAAAGAGTTCACATCAGTTGTCGTGGGGCATGTCATTTTCAAAAGTACTGAATATGTTTACAAGAAGAATAAAGGGCAGCAAACTAATGAAACGGACATTTACAATAATAAATGAATCATTCAGGTCGGGCGGTGACATCGCAGAAGTTATGGATACCTTATCCGTAGACATAAAAACAATAAAAGAAATTGAAAAGGAGAAGAAAAGCATGTTATCGCAACAGGGTATTGTTGTGTATATAATATTTTTTCTTTTTCTGGGAATACTTGTGATGCTAAACAGAATATTAATGCCTATGCTCGAAATAGGGTCTTCCGGGGGTGGGTTGTTCGGTGTTGGGCAAGCCGCGAATTACTGCGAAATTGTCCCGACTTTATGCACACTTTGCCCGATATTTAATTTCGGCGTGGGTCAGCTTTGTTATTTCAGAAGCATGTTCTTTATCATGGTCATAATACAGGCCATTTCAAGCGGGATAATAGTAGGGGAAATTGTAGAAGAATCTGCGACAGCCGGAATAAAACATATACTGCTTATGCTGATTCCCGCATTAATAGTATTTATGATTTTTGTATAATGAACTTACTAAGTTCAATCAAATCAATACCAAACTTCGTTTGGTATAGAACTTGCAGTTGGTGCAATGTTAAACAACTATCAACCTGACGGTTGATATAGAACTT
>DAOVKX010000091.1 GCA_030631505.1 Candidatus Nanohaloarchaea archaeon | reverse complement strand
CAGAGAGGCGCCTCATTTTGGCTTATTTGGTATCCTTTGGGCAAATCAGGATAAAAATAATTTTTCCTTTCAAACCAGGTGTTTTCAGCAATTTTACAGTCCAAAGTCAGACCAGTTTTAATTACATTTTTTATTGCCTCTTTATTGATTACCGGAAGGGTTCCTGGGTGGCCCATACAAATTGGGCAGACATTAAGGTTCGGTTGTTTCTCCTCCGGCTCATTCAAACACCCACAAAACATTTTTGTGTTAGTTTTTAACTGCACGTGAACCTCTAACCCAATTGTTGGCTGGTATTTTTTCATATCTGTCGCTCTTTTTTCTTGGTGGTAATTTTTCCTCCTTGCCATTGTCCTCTATAGGGATTGGTTTTTCCATCAATTTTGTAAAACATAGCATGAACAACCCTTGCTCCTAATTCAATCTCTACATCAATTGGACCAAAATTAGCAATACCAAAAATTAACTCTCCACAATAACCCGGAGAAACATTACCTGTAAAAATCATCATTCCTGAACGAAAAATTGTTGTTCTGGGTCTAAAAAGTATTAAAATATCCTCAGGAGTATTAACTTTTTCTATTGTTTTTATTAAATAATAAGAATTTGGTTTAAAAACAAAACTCTGATTTTTTCCTTTTTCAAATCTCGCAACGGATTTGATATCTGGAGTGTTTCTTTCGTCAACACCAAGAAAAGATTTGTTTTTAAGCTCAAAAATTTCTCCTAATCTTAAATCAAAACCAGCGCCTTCTGGGTTTTTAAGTTCACGCTGGCATAGGTTTTCTACTAACTTGCTCTCTTTAACTAATTTATGTAATTTATCTATACCTAAGATCATATATTTAATTCTATAACGGAATAATTAAAAAATAAAGTCCTGCTGAACATTTTTAGTTCAACAGGACCTTTCTTTACCACTTTTCCTACAGTTGTAAAGCGCGTTCTAAGAATTTTTCTCCTGCTTCTCGGACTGGATGAAGTTTAAAGGGTTGTTCTTTCGATGTTTCGCAAATACTTTTTCCTTTCTTGAATCTTCTACAAGGAACCCCATCTATTCTATGTTTTTGAATTTTTGGACTAACACCGCTTTTTAGATCAATATCCTCTACTGATTCTTCCCATGCATCGCAACAAGAAAAAGTTTCATCTGGTAAAGGTTTAAAAAATAAATAACCCGTACATTTGTCGCACTGTTTCATTTTAATCTTCCCTCCTTGCAAGATTTGTAAAATCCTCAAAAAGTGATGGTGTTTCTTTTATAACTATTTCCCACATTATTCTGCTCATTCTTCGGATTTCCCATTCAGCATCCTTTTCTAATCTCAAAGAAAAAAGATATCTCAACGAACTCGCGTTGCAATAAAAATAACAAGGAGTATTCCAGAATACCGGCATTATTTTTCGACTATCCTGCTTAGTAGCTCCAAGTTCGCGTTTCCTTTCAAATCGTGCTATAGCTTCTTTTGCTGATTCTTCATCTTCTCTTAAAAGTGCCATTGTCCTTAATCTATCATCAATGTAATCATAGGTACAATAAACAAATTCATTTTGATCTGCTGAAATATTACGCGTGCTACGATATGTCCACCCTACTCCAATTCTGTGTCTGACCCACTGATTTTGAAGGCTTTTAGTGATACCATAAACACGAAAAGTAAAACAAACTGCTTCTAGGGGGGTATGATGACCTCGTTTAATTAAAAATTTATTTAAACGAATATCATCTTTTGTAGTCCCCTTTGACTCATGACTGGCTCGAGCTGTATAACCAGGCGCAGTTTCAGTGGTGCATAATTTCTTAAACCTTCCCACTGGCTGACTCGTAAGTACTAATTCTACACGCGGTTCAACGCTTCTGAATAAATTCTTCCTAAGGTGTTTCCATCTATCATGCATTTTTATTTCCTCCTTATCTTGTATTGACGAAGAATAATTCCCACTTTTTTAAATAGATCTTCAATCTGTGAGAACTCTTCTTTGTATTTTTTTAAATAGATGAATTCGGTGATCCTTAGATTTACTAAATGTTTTGCGCATTCAAGACATGGTGAATAACTGCAATAAACCCTACATCCACTTAGATTAACTCCATTAAGTGCGGCGTTAACTATTCCATTCATTTCAGCGTGGGCTCCAATGCATCTTCCAGAACCTGATGCTAATCTTATTCCATTCACTTCTTTTCTGCACCCAACATCACTGCATTCATCAACTCCTTGGGGCGGACCATTATAACCTATTTGTAAAAGCTGTTTTCCCCTAACAAAGGCTGCGCCAACTTTATAATGTTTACAACTTGATCTCTTGGCCCAAACTTTTGTTGTGTCAAAAAATGTTTCATCCCATGTTGGTCTTTTATCCATAATTAACCTCCATTTTTCAGATTTTAAGGAGCGAAATCCTTCTTATTTATAGTTATTCTATTCTACAACTTTCCTTAAACTTTTGTCAAGAAAAAATCGTAATTACGTCCGTAATTACGATTATACCAACTACAAAATACCAACTACTAACTATTTAATTTCTATTCCCATATTCCTTGCTGTTCCTTCTATAATCTTCATTGCCGCTTCTATGTCGTTGGCATTTAAATCTATTATTTTTTTCTCGGCGATTTCGCGAATTTGTTTTTTAGTTACTTTCCCCACTTTTATTTTATGGGGTTCACCGGATCCCTTTTCAATTCCAGCCGCTTTTTTAAGTAAATCAGAGGCTGGCGGGGTTTTTAGTTTAAAATCAAAAGTTCTGTCTTCATAAACCGTAATTTCCACAGGGATAATGTCGCCACTTTTATCTTTTGTGGCTTCGTTAAACTGGCTGCAAAATTGCTGAATATCTAATCCATGCTGTCCTAAAGCCGGCCCGATCGGTGGCGCCGGGTTGGCTTGGGCAGCCTTAATCTGGAGCTTGATGATTGTTTTTATTGGTTTCGCCATAATTTTATATCTTTTTCACCTGCAAGAAGTCTAGCTCGACTGGTGTTTCTCTCCCAAACATATTTATTAAGACTTTTACTTTTCCTTTTGCCTGGTCTATTTCGCTTATTTTTCCATCGAAATCCTTAAAAGGACCGTCAATAATGTTTACAACATCTCCCGTTTCAACATCAATTTTATAAGTTGGCTCTTCAACCCCCATTTTTTTTTGCAGAATTTTTATTTCTTCAGGAGCAATTGGTACAGGAGTGGTTCCCGCACCAATAAATCCAGTTACTCGAGGAGTGTTTCTGACTACATACCAAGAGTCGTCAGTAACAATCATTTCCACTAATACATAGCCGGGATAAATTTTTTCTTCCACGGTTATTCTTTTTCCTCCTTTTATTTTAATTTTTTTCTCTTTTGGAACCAGAACATTAAAAATCTTATCTCCTATATCAAGGGATTCGATGCGTTGTTTAAGATTATGAGCCACGGCATCTTCATAACCAGAATAGGTATGAAGCACGTACCATTTTCTTTTAGGATCTACTCGTTGTTTCGGCATATTAAATAATAAATTTACTAATTAACCAGGTGAAAATAAAATCCAATCCGCCTAAAAATATCGCCACAGCAAAACTTACTCCAATAACAATTAGAGTATATTTTATAGTCTCCTGCTT
>DAOVKX010000104.1 GCA_030631505.1 Candidatus Nanohaloarchaea archaeon | reverse complement strand
GAAGATAGCCGGTTTTTTCCAGTGCGTTCAGCAGTATGGCGGCCCCTTCCGAGGAGATTGCGACACGTTGGGCTAACTCTTCAGAGCTAAGACCTTCTTTATTATCTTCCAATGTCTCAAAAATGCCGAGATTGTTTGCTTCTAATATAGCACGGGTGCGACACATCTGTGGCTGCATGTCTAGAAGTGGCACAGGAGCAAGATTTAGTTTTTTTAAAATAGCTATAAGAAAATCCATGTTTTCTCAACCCCCCTAAAACTATAAATTCATTTCACCTCTTGGACCTGAGACCTTTGCAAAAGAGGACGTTTTGCAAAGGTCTCATTAAAAGAGGTTGACACGAATTATTTTTTAAATCCGTATTTATCAAAAACAAAAGACAGGTCTTTTGCAATTCTTTCTTTAGACAAACCAAACTCTTCCAAATCCAGATTTCGATGTTTGCTGCGATAACTGCTTTGCATTTTAATTTGTTCCTGTATCCTTTTGCGCAACTCTTGACTTATTTCAATTCCGGTAAACTCAAGAATTACCTCAATCGCCTTACCTAAGTCATTTTTCAGCAAATCATAAGAAAGAGTCATAAATTGCGAGGAATTAAAAATTCCCTTGCTAATCAGGTCCTCAATATATTGATAGAACTGGACATCATAATGGTATCGTCGCTCAAAGTAACGCTGCAATCGGTTAGCCGGAATGTTTTTAAGTCCCCATTGAAAATCCAATACATTTCTATCAAGTGAAAGATGGGATGGAATGGTTTCATATGGTGATCTAACTATATAAATAATTTTGGCATCGGGAAAAGCCTCCAGCAAGGTTTTAATTCGAAATGCGGAATAATTCATTTTAGTTAGAATTTGTTTTTTGCCCAGATAAAAAATCTGACGCTGGAGACATTGCTTGAAAAATTGAATAGTCTTTTGACGTACATTCTTAGGTTGATTATCTGAATAAACTAGATCCATAAAGTCCTTATTTCCAAGCCCAAGTGATGTCTGTATCGCTATAAACTGTGTGTTAAAAGTATGATTAAATAACAATTCTTCTTCTTCAATTGAACTCAGAGCCATTTTATGGCCAACTTCTTTTGGATAAAAAGTATCTTTTTCCTTCTTAATACTTGACATTATAAAAGGAGCTATGATTTTTCGCGCAACAAGAGAAGGAAAAAGAATCTGCCAAAACTCAAAAACAGCAAATTCCCGAGTTTGAGTTAAAAGCCGGTGCAAAAAGGTTGAACCGGATCTGGGATGGCTGATAATAAAAATGGGTTTTTCAATTTTTACCTTACGATATTCGGGAAAGAATATATTATCGAGAAAAAGTGTAATAGAGTTAAAAAGTAACATAACAGGCCTGATAAAGAGAAAGCGCAGGAACTCCTTATTAAAGCCAAAAGTGGACCAGGATGCAGTTAGTATTCTTAAATATATTTTTAATTTAAAAAAAATCATGTATTCAGCCTGTGATAAGTAAAGAGATTTTTTAGCAGATGGTTCGAAATGGAATATAGGCTCACCAGTACATAAAAATTAAATATTATAATATAAGTAGCTTTTGTCAATTACAAAAAAGTTTTCAGGCGAATTTTCATGTGAATAAAACAAATTGCCGCGCTGGTTTAAAAAAGATGACTTCTCAAAGAAAAAGTGCCTTTTTCGAACTTCAGTTCGATGTATATCATTACGCTTGACATTGTGAAAAAAACATGTTCAATTTCTGAACAACTTGAATCAAATCTCTTCCTTGAATTTCAATTCCAATCAATTTTTGTTTTCAAGGGGTTGTATAATCTGCCTTTAACATAGAATCCGCTTCATTAATTTTTTCCGGGATTTTGTTGAATAAAAACAATTACAAAATATTATATAAATCCTACCAGTCTTTTTTCACTGGCAGTTGGATAATCTTTCTTGGGTCGGCCTTTCAAATAGTCTTTATTTTTTTTGCCGATGCTATTCTGTCTCGCTTTTTGCAACCAACCGGGTTTGGGCTTATCAATTTGGCCAAAAGTGTGGTTTTAGTTGCATCTGCTATATCTCTTTTCGGGACACAAACGGGTTTGAGACGCTTTATTGCTCTTTATCTTCAGGAACGTGCGTATGGGAAATTGAGAGGTCTGTTAATTCTTGGTTTGGGTATTGTCACAGGTAGTGGTATCGTGGTCAGTCTGTTCGTTTATCTCAACAAACAGTGGCTGCAGGATGCGGTCTACCATCAACCAGAAATCGCAGCGGTTTTTGGAGTAATGGCTTTCGGCATTTTTTTTGTCAATTTGAAGCAATTTGGTTTATCTCTTATCGCTGGAGCTAAGCGGCCATTACTTAAAATTATACAAGTTAATTTCCTCGAGCCGAGTTTGGTTGTTGGTATATGCATCATTTCTGTGGTTTTTGCACTACCCCTGCTCTCAGTCGTCAAACTCTATTTTGGAATGTATGTGGTGATTGGCTTCAGTGCTCTTCTTTTCGCTTTTAAGGCTCTTCCAAAGTCTTTGTTTAAAGATAGAAGTCTGGTTTTTCCGGTCAGAATATTTTTTAAATTTAGGGTGGCTTAAGTGGAAATTTATGGAATATGGAAAAGGGACAGTTAGATACATATTGGAGGCTTCACCGCCAGGGACTTTTATCGGGTTTTTCAACTGTTTCCCTGAACTTTTTATCTTTGGCAAAGCACTTGAGGCGTGTGGTTATACAGAGAACTTCCATCAAAAATAAATAAATTTCAAAACAGATGTTCAATCAAAAAAGACAAACCACCAATACCAACTATGGGCACTTTTGATGTGGGAGATGTGGAGAGAGCAGTTAACGCCTGCTTTGATGACATCCAGTTTCTTCCAAGCTTG
>DAOVKX010000037.1 GCA_030631505.1 Candidatus Nanohaloarchaea archaeon | reverse complement strand
GATTGTGGCGGGGAAATACATCTGGTAATACCCTACTTTGCATATGCAAGGCAGGACAAACAATTCCAGGAAGGCGAAGCATTGGCAATCAAGGCAATTGCAAAACTGTTCAGCTCACTGGGTGTAAAATCCATTCTTACAATAGATGCGCATTTCCACAGAAAAACAGGAGAATTTGATTTCTATGGTCTGCCTGCAAAAAATATTTCTGCTGTTAACCTGCTCACAGATTATGCCAAAAAAACGTTGTCTGATTTTATTGTAGTCGGTCCTGACAAGGGTTCAGAAGCGTTTCTGACACCGGTAAAACTGCCAAAATTATTTCTGGAAAAGGAAAAAGTCTGTCCTGTATGCGCAGAGCAGGCAGTTAACTGCAAATGTGAAACAAAGGAAAAGAAATACAGCATAAAAATAAAATGCCCTACCGAACTGAAAAACAAAAATGTGCTTATACTGGACGACATTATATCCTCCGGGGGAACAATGATTAAAGCAGTAAAATGCCTGAAAGAAAACAATAACAGGGTGCTCGTCGGATGCGTGCATGGTTTGTTTCTGGAAAATTCATTGAAAACCCTGCAGAATCTCGCTGATGATGTAATCTCAGCTGACACAGTCCCAAATAAAGTATCAGAAGTCTCAGTCGCTGGAATAATAGAAAAAGAACTGATAAACGCGTGAAACTACCCACCACTAAATTTTCAAATAAAATTTTAAATATATTTTAGAATATCTTAAAAACCTATGGTTTTTAAATATATTTAAATAATCAAAGTCAATATGTAGTACGAGGAGTATAATATGGCTAGAGTAATTTGTGTTGCTTCAGGTAAAGGCGGAACCGGTAAAACAACATTAACAGCAAACATTGGTGCTGCTCTAACTGAATTTGACCGGAGAGTTCTTGTTATAGATGCTAACCTGACAACGCCGAATCTTGGTTTTCATCTTGGCGTTCCATTGTACCCAAAAACGCTTCAGGATGCCATGAGAAATCAGGCAAAAGTCGAGGAAACTATATTCACGCACCCTTCAGGACTGAGCATAATACCTGCAAGCATATCCATGGATGACCTGAAAAACACAAATCCAAAACAGTTAGGCAAAGTCATTGAAAACTTAATGGGGGGGGAGCATGACATAATACTGGTGGACTCTGCCGCAGGTCTGGGCGGGGAAACGCTTGCAAGTCTGGAAGTTTCTGATGAACTATTGGTTGTTTCAAACCCGCAGCTCCCATCAATTACAGACGCATTAAAAACAATAAAAATTGCAGAAGAACAGGGAATGCATATTCTTGGCGTAGTCCTGAACAGGGTAAAAGGCAACCCTTCAGAACTGAGCATTGACGAAGTGGAGTCTATCCTGGGTTATCCTATAATATCTTCAATCAAGGAAGACGATTTAGTACAGGAAGGTCTTGCGGCAAAAACACCTGTTGTTTTTTACAAGCCAAACTCAACTTCTTCTGTTGAACTAAAAAAACTTGCCGCCTCGCTTGCAGGCATCAATTACCAGCCACCAGTGAAAGAGAAAACAATAAACTTCTTCTCAAAGATATTTAATTTCTTGAAATAGAAACCTTGACTAATAAGTCACAAAACCCTCACAGGATTGTAATTCCATCTCATGTTCGGGCATAACTGAGTTCCAAACGGATGATTTTCACCGCACATGCCGCATTTCTTTTCTTGGAACAAGCCATCAATTTCTGAATAATTCTGCCTGCTATCTGACTGATGCTTTATCTCCTCTAAACTTTTCAGAAATTTTTCATGTAAATCATACATAATTATAATTACACAAGAAAGAATAAAAATTTATTTCAGTGCTTTGATTTTGTTTAATTTTCTTTTCAGCTTTTTCACGCTGACTTCAATGTCTTTTTTGGACTTCGCGCCGGTGCATATTATGCTCCCTGAACCAAATATCAGAAAAACAACTTTTGGGTCCTCCATCCTGTGAACAACTCCTGGAAACTGCTCCGGCTCATACTCGCAGTTTTCCAGATTAAATATAACTTTACTTAGTTCTATGTTTTTTCCTACGTTTGCAGAAGCAACCATATTGACAATTTCTGTGTCAAGCTTCCCGGAAACTTTTACGCCGACGCTCCTAAAATCCAGTAGTGTTTTCTCAATGGCTTTTTTCGCAATGGCCATAGATTTTATCCCTGTGCATATAATCTTGCCTGTGGTGAATACAAGTGTGCTTGCCTTTGGGGAATCAACGCGGTAAATCATCCCTGGAAAGGACTCGGGCGCATACTCGCAACTCTCCAGTTTATTGGCAAGCACTTCCAGAGGAAACTTTGAATGAGTATTGCACGACACAACAACATTCTGTATGTTAATCCCTTCTTTTTTCTTGCCTTTCTTAACCTCTTCTTTCTTTCCGGCTTTTTTCACAACCATAACAATATTTATCTGTTTGTAGTATATATGCTTTCATGTCCCCTCACTCAATAAAATATAATTGAACTGCATTGCATAACTGTAAGAGCAGCACAGAAACTTGCTTTCGATATGCTTCGATTGAATTTAGAGTTCAGATTGAACTTCAAGGAAGTTCAGTACAAAAACCTATTCCCTGTCGTCCTCTCGGAAATCTCACCTGCAATGTTCTTCCTGATTAAATCCTTGGCTTTCTCCTTCGGGTAATTTGCCAGAAGCCATGCAAGTTTTACATAAGCGGTTTCAGGCAGCATGTCTTCTCCGGGAACAACCCCAATTTGCTGCAGTCTGTGCCCTGTTTCATAGACATTCATATTAACCCTGCCATACAGGGTCTGCGAAACCATGACAATTACTCCACCGGATTTTATAAATTTAGATAATGACTGAAAGAGTTTTTTATTTGATTTTGTGAACTCGTCTATTTCATTAATTTGCGCATGGCCAAGCCCAGTCCCTTCCAGAACAAGCCCTTTATATTTCTGTTTCGTGAGAAAATCAATAATCCTGTAATCAAAACTGGGATGGATTTTCAGCAAAGCAACTTTTTTCTCCATTTTGCTTTTAACTTTCAGTTCTCGTTTTTTGTCTTTTTTTGTATAATCTTTTCTTAAAAATTTTATTTTTCCTGTGTTGTAATCAACTAAGGCCCAAGGAATTGCATTAACTGGCCTGAACGCATCCCTTCTTGATGCATGCATCTTCCTTGTTTTTGTGGCAGGGTTGACAAATACAGTCGAATCATCCATTGAGCCATGCATGCAGACCCCGACCTCTGAAAAATCCGTGTTGGTAATAAAGTTGGCAGCACAGATTATGTTCATGGCAGCATCTGTTGAGCCCCTGTCGCTTGACTTCTGCGCCCCTACCAAAATAACCGGAACAGGTAAATCCTTTAGCATAAAAGACAAGGCAGCCCCCGTATATCCCAGAGTATCGGTCCCATGAGTTATTATTATGCCGTCAACGCCGGTTTTTATCTCCTTCTCAATTTCCTTAGCCATTAAAACATAATGCTCAAAAACCATATCCTCAGAAAACATGTTCCTTATAAGCCGCGTTTTTATGTTCGCAACATCCCAAAGTTCGGGGAACATTCCAACAAGTTCTTCCGGCTCAAATTTTGCAACAACGCCACCGGTCGCGTAACTTACCTTTGATGCAAATGTTCCCCCAGTGTGCAAAATAGAAATCACTGGTTTTTTTGGCTCATGCTTAATCTTTCCTGTCTTTTGTTTAACCTTTGGTTTTTTCATTCCAAGTTTCTTAATCATCATTTTTTTGCTGTATTTTATACCTATATTATACCCATCATCCCTCTTGACAACAACAGAATTGCAGTCCCCAACCTCTGTTTTCGGCATTAAAAGTCCTTCATATTTTTTTCCGTCAAAATCAATAGAAATCCTGTTTCCAACTTTAACTTTTTCTTTCTTCAGTCTGTTTTTTATTTCCTTAGAGTACATAACATCACAACGTCCTGTAATTCTGCACTTCAACAGTCAGGTAATCTCCCTCAGATTCAAGGGTAAAATACAGGTCATAACCAATACTCTGGCTTGTCGAATTTATATGGGCTATGAAAACGCCCGTGGGCAAATCAGACCCTGTTTCGCTTACTTCTGTATAGCCAGTCCCGTTTATAACAGATTTGCCGTCTATCTCAAGGTCAATTACTCCATCAAAATGGGCGCTTTCATCCTCAAGATAAAACATAGTAGTTAAATTTGAAATATTTATAAGGTGAGGATTTGAATCATTCTTGTCATATCTCAAAAATGAAAGATTAAGATGGCTGTTCTCCATCATATAGTGCGTATCATTGGACCTCACATCAACTTCACAGTTTGCGGCAAGCGTCAGAACGCCTATCCTCTGCTTGGTTCTCGGCGAGACAATTGCAGCAGCTGTATCTATTGCAAACTCGATTTTATCGCTCTCATTCACCACTGCCAGCGTGCCCCGCTTCGTCTGTATCTGCACCAGCCGCGTCGAACCTTTCCCCTCGGAAGCAACATCTTGGATGTATTTATTTAAAACAGTCAGCATATCCTTTGCCTGGTCCACTGCAGCGACATCCTTCATTTTCTCAATTATAGGCATCGCCACCTGAACAACAAGGACTATAGTAGCTATTATAAGTCCTGTATATATTGCAGCCGACACAAACGGGCTTATACCTTTTCTCATGTTATCAACCAATAATATTTGTTTTGATTAATTAATCTATTTTCACGGTATTGGCCCACACTTCCATACCTCTTGCAAACATTATATCGAACAGTGCAAAGGGCCTGTTGCTTATATAAAACGAATCATTGAAATATGTATTGTTAAATGTAAAATTATAACTAAAAAGAGACTGGTTTGTTACAGGGCCGAACTGCACAGTCTGCATTGTACGGTCTTCTGTATCCAACATGCTCTTTGCAGTGCCATTTACATTAATCCACAGAGTTCCTATATCTCCTCCTTTATAATTGCCAAAGGTTATATTAAGATTATCATCCTGCACTCCTGATAAAAAATAATATGTTATATTCGCATTATGGCCTGCACTATAGGCATCCAGAAAACCGGCGTACGAGCGCATCCGGTCTATTGTGTTCTCCGTTGACCTGTTTTCCAGTAAAATTATTGATGCAACTCTCTCAGATTCTGATTTTATATTATCAAACATATATTTTCCCAGAGATTCGTAATTCTCCTGAACCTGCGGTTGCGCAATCACAACATAATAGAGCAATGTGCAGACAACAAACGCCCCCAATATAAAAAATTGACCTTTTTTCAAAATACTTCACCTATTCTTGTTTTGAGGATTAGGAATGATAATGACGCAATTTTCATAAAACTTCACCAATACTCTTTATGAAACCTAAAAAATCCTTTCAGGATTTTTGGGTCCCAAAAAACGCACAGCGTTTTTTTAGGAATAACGAACGTAGTGAGGAAATCGCCACCTCTTAAATTTCCGAATCATCACCTTAACCCCACACCTGCACAAAAATCTCAGTCGGCCTGTAAATATTGTCTTCTCCAGCCACAAAATATGTAACTGTTTGTATAGTCTTATTTTCAGGCAGGTTTGTCGAACCCTCTGACTTCCAGAGTCTCAGTTCATAACGGTTAACAAACTTTAGCGAAGTGGCGTTAAGTTTTAATCTGTTGTCTCCATCGCCTGCATCGCTTGTGATATCACACTCTTTCGACTGGCTTAGGTATGTGCCGCTGTAAATGCAGGCCAGTGAATCATTAATGTAAACGGAAATATCCGTAGCATTATCCAGCCACAGGTAAACATATGCGTAATCAATATCATCAACAGTAAAGTTGTATTCAGAGTTTGTGCTCAGGGAGGAAACAGTTGAATTCATATACGTTATTGTCACGTTGTTGGAAATCCATGCAGGAAGTATGGAATCCAGCTCACTGCTTATCCCTGTCGTATTCCCTGAAATTGCATAAGCCCTCAACATACCATTTGCATCCAGATACCGCAAAGCTTCGTGAACATAAGTTGTGATTGTTCTTGGCTTCACAGAGGGTTCCTGGCTGACTGGCATAATAAGAACCAGGAAACCTAAAACCACGAACGTTGCCATTATAGATTCCAGCGTATGTGTAAAGCCCTTTTTTGAGCGCATCATGAAGTTGTCACCCACACGGAAACTCTCATATATTTCATCGTTGCTTCCCCAAACCTGTCTATTACAGCAACAGGGAACTCTGTGACAACAACATTCTTATTCTCAGGCAAAGGCGCTGCACCTGCTGTCGTAACAAGCAGACCTAACAGGAGTATCAGCAAAATAATAACTGTTAATTTCTTCAAATTGCTCACCAATAGTTAATTTGGAGATGGGAGGAAATCACCGACCTCTTAAATTTCCGAATCATTTTCAATTTTATCACCACTATCTTTTCGTAACAGAGATTCTTGGCTTGTTGTTCAGTAGCCCTTCATTTCTTATGATAAACGAGTATGAGCCCTCTCTTAACGACTCTTCACCATCAATGTCAATGTCTGAGTATTCCAGACCGACAGTTACATGATACTTGTTTGTTATGGCATAACCAAAACTTGGGTCAGCGAAATTGTCAATCGAATCATCTGCTATATGCTTCATTCTGGAGTCTATCGCCTTGTAAGTCCCTTTTGTGAAAACCAGATAGAACTTATTGCCTGTAGCTCCCTGCCTCATGCTGATATTGTTTGTATTCTTTGTAACATCATACAATTGCCTGCCCCGGTAAACCAGCCCGATAACATTGCTTGAATCATACCCTGCTATATATTTATGATATAAATCTGCTGCAGCAACAGTGTTCGTTGTTTCACCTGAAGGTATGTGTATCGTTGACAATCTGTCAGATACAATCTCCAGTGTTATTATATGTTCACCAACTGCAAATGTAGTCTGCCCTGTTCCCGGCAGCATCGAAGCAGAATCTGTTGCTGTCACATTTAGGGTATAAGTCCCCGCAACATAAGTGCTTGCAGGTATCGTGAAATAATATTCTCCATTCCCGACTTCAGTCCAGTTATTATCCGTAACATCATACACACCCGCATCATCCCATGTCCTGTTTGCATAAGGCAGCCCGGTTATATTGACATTGCTTATATTCTCAACCCAGACATGCACTTCTATTGCATCCTCCAAAAAGAAGTCTGTTTTTTCCGAAGAGCCGCTGACCGCTCTTGTTTGTACTGTAACAATTGTTGCCCCTACATAGAAGACAATCGACGAAACATTTGAAACAACATCTCCATACTCGTTTATGAATGTAAAATTAACAAGATAAGTTATTGCCCCCTCCCCAGTATCTGTCGTATTGACCTGATTGCTGTAAGTGCTAAGGTCAACTGGCGTCGTAATATCATCATCGGTTATATTCTTAACAGTCGCCCCGCCCTGCAGATTACTGTTAAACTTAATCGTCAGGTTCCCTGTTACCTGAACATTGCCCGTTGCAACCGCAGAGCCATTTAATATTATATCATTTCCAAGAACATAGGATTGCGGCGGCATTTTGTCAACAGAAAGCCCAAGAATATCTACTTTTCTGGTTTCATTCACCGTTATTATCTCTGTACCGCTCCAGGACAAAGACCTGCTGCTGTCTGTAAATGTAGAATTAATAAGGTAGTCGCCGGGAGCATATGAATCCGTATTCCATACTGTGGTTTTGCTTACAACTTCGCCCCTTTGAACATCTGTTTCTGTTCCGGAATAAACAGTCCCCACACTCCCATTCATCTCCACGGTTATACTCAGGGAATTATAAGGCACATTGCCTAAATTCCTGAACGTCGTATTTATCAAAACACCGGTATCATCAAGGTACCAGCTGTTGTTGGTTGTAACAACAACCGAAGCATTTGTTGAATTTGGTATTGTAATTGTTTTGCTGTCATAAGCAACAGTATGGGAACTTTCGGCATTAATGTAACTGTATGAAGCATTAAGTGTATATGAACCGCCCAAAGTATTTGTTACATTCCACTGCCGCATAGTCAGGTTCCATGAGTCGCCAATAATTGCATTTGCATTGATTTCATTATATACAGTTATAATTTCCGGACCTGTTAGGTTTATGGTTAAATTCCCGGTAACATTCAGATTGCCCGTTGCGCTTGCATTTACATCCAAAGTCATGTTCTCATTTATTGCATAAGACGATTTATCCGTCCATAAAGAAACCGAAGCGTTCCTCTGGGCAAGAACCGTAAAGTACGTGATATTATAGCCAATATTGCCGGCATCGTCTTTATTCCACGCTTCAAAATATTGGATTCCGTTAATCCCGCTAAATCTTAACAAAGTATTATTATTCAAAGTAGTGTAATTGGTTCCATTGCCATTGTACTGCCAGATTATTGTCCCATTGTAGCTCATCAATTCATCTACAGAATATTCTATGTAAACTGACATGTTATTATAAGTCTTATTTTGCGGCTGGAAAATATGAATTATTGGTTTGGTTGTATCAACAGTAAAGAATTTGATATTATAACTGACACCTCCTGTTGAATTAACATTCCACGCTTCAAAATGTTTGGTTCCATCTGTTCCTGAAAATGTCAATAAAGTTGTATTGTCAACAGCAGTGTAATTGGTTCCGTTGCCATTGTACTGCCAGATTATTGTGGAATTATCTGTGCCGTCTACAGAATATGCTATAGGAACTGAAAGATTATTGTATGAAGTATTCGTTGGCTGGAAAATATGAAGCAGTTCATGTGTATTGACAGATAGGCGCTTATCCTCCCCAAATATCCAGTTTCCTGCATTATCACTGCAATTTACATTCCATATATAATACCCATCAGTAACGTTATATTTGGTTATTGTTTCTGCTGTGTTGTTGTCAACCTTCGATGTATTGCTCATTATATATGCCAAGCTGCCGCCTGAGAAGTTGGCGTATAAAGAACAATTTACAATTGAACCGAAACTCTCATTCACCCTGAATATAAAATCTATTATTCCGGCATAATTAATAGTGTCATTCTGAGGGAAATCTGTTGAAACTGTTGGTGCAGTAGCATCAACAGTCAATGTTTCTGTGCTTGTAACATTCGTATTCCCTGCACTGTCAATAGCATAAGCATAATAATCATATTGCCCATCAGTTAAGTTAGTGAAGTTATTCATTAACCTGTAACTTCCTGCATTATAACTTGCATTGATTTCAGTTTCACTTAAAGCCCTGTTAAATATCAGAACTTCATCCATTGTCCCATTAAACCGGTAACTGGAATAAGTTATATAAATGGGCTGGCTGTTAGTAGTCAAAACTCCCTCAGTACCATTCATGTAAACCCCGTTTTTGTACGCTATTTTGTGAGTTGAATTATAGATAAGAGTTATGTAAGTCCACTCGCCGGCAGATACATTAGTATTTGTAGACCACATATCGTTAAATCCATTCACAGCGAACTCAACCTGGCCTGAATCCTTCAATATATTAACCCAGAAGGACGAACTAGTATATCCTTTTCCGATAATCCTTTGTTTGCTGCCAATATTATTTGGTTTTATCCACAGTCCAATTGTAAATTCGCTATTAAGGTTCAGACTTGAGCTATGTGAAATTTCAACATAATCGTCAATGCCATCAAAGTCCAATGCTTGACCTCTTGCACCTGTAACAGTTGTATTCGTTGCATGGTTTCTTATTATGCCATTGTTTTGGTAAGTTGAATTGTCCCCAACCGAGCCGTTTGTTTCAACAGATTCAAATGACCAGTACCCGACCAGTGACTTGTTCCAGTCAATGAATGCAGAATAGTTATTAGCATCTGAGGTACTTACATTTACATAACTCCAGTTCCTGTTTACAAGTGTTGTGTTGTCAGTCGGGTGTATGAATGCTATTGATGCAGGACTCGCATCAACTGTAAAGTAAGTCATATTATAATCAACATTACTTGCAAAATCATAAGCCCATACTTCCAGATATTTGGTTCCGTCCCCGCCGGATAAATATAATGTTGTATTAGGTGTGAATGTGTAATTGGTTCCGTTTGAATTGTACT